>NZ_JBWJVQ010000018.1:0-17489 GCF_056339875.1 Blautia sp. ZXY-1-C6 | reverse complement strand
CTGCACTGCCGCATCAAATCCATTTGTCACTGTTCAATAACCTGCGGTTCGGTACCCCCCCCCACCGGATTTTATGCTTCTGATCGTCTTTTCCAGTACCTTCATCTCAACCGGTTTTGAAACATGTGCATTCATACCGGCTGCCAGAGAATGCTGAATGTCCTCCGAGAATGCATTGGCAGTCATGGCAATGATTGGAATCTTCTTTGCCAGTTCATGGGAGCTTCTGCGGACCGCCTTTCGTTGCATCATAACCATTCATAACAGGCATCTGCACATCCATCAGGATCATGTCATAATCACCTGGAGCAGACTGTTCAAATGCTTTCAAAATCTCTTCGCCATTTTCACAGATGGTACATTCCGCACCTTCAATCTTTAACAGTTCCGTCAGGATCTCTGCGTTCAGCTCATTATCCTCTGCACACAGGAATCTCATTCCCTGAAGGATATTACCATCCTGCTCATCTATTTCTTCTTGTGCCGCCAGAGCAGCCGTTCTATTCTCTGCAATTTTCAGATCCAGGAGAACCTCAAAACAGCTTCCCTGTCCCAGTTCACTCTCCACATCAATGCTGCCTCCCATTACCTCAACCAGATTCTTAGTAATCGCCATTCCAAGTCCGGTTCCCTGTATTTTGTTTGTAAGGGAACGTTCCGCACGGGTAAACGCATCAAAAATTGTATCCTTGAAATCTGCCGACATTCCCAATCCATTATCGCTAACTAAGAAACGGTACTTTGCATAGACAGATGACTTTGTCTCACATTCTTCTACAAAGAACTGAATTTCCCCACCTTCCTGGGTATACTTCACTGCATTGGAAAGCAGGTTGCTGAAAATCTGCATCAGGTGAACCTGATCCCCATTCACCCACTCATGCTGAATATTTTCTTTTATGATTGTAAGGGTCTGCTGCTTTTCATATATTTGAGAATGAAATACAGTGTCAAGTTCCTGTATAAAATCCAGAATAGAAAAGTCAGAATACTTGAAGACTGTTTTTCCTGCCTCAATCTTACTCATATCCAAAACATCATTAATAATTCCTAACAGATGCTGTGATGAAATATCTATTTTATCTGCATACTCTATAACTTTTGCTTTATTACCTGCATCATGTCTGATCAAAGATGTGATACCAATGATTGCATTCATGGGTGTACGAATATCATGTGACATATTAGACAGGAAATCCGTTTTCGCCTTATTTGCATTTTCCGCTGCCTGTAAAGCCTCTGTTGCAACGTTCTTTGCCTTTTTCAGTTTTTGATTGACTACTTCCATTTCCTTCATTGTTTGTAAATGAAGTTCATTATTTCTTTTTTCATATTCTGCTTTTTGATCTGCAAGACTAAGTCTGGAAATACTGTAGAATAATCCGGCAAAAAGCAAAAATATAAAACCTGCCATGAGTATTGTTGTACACAACACCGTTTTCTGGTAATCTCTCAGCACATTGTCAACAACTCCCTTTGCCACAATGCATACCAAAATGGTGTTGTTGCTTTCTATCGGGCAATACCCCAGATAATAGGGGTTCTGTTTTCCCAAAAGTGCAACTCCGGATTCTCTGTTATCAAACTTCTTTTTGAACAAATCAGCCTCTTCTTCTGTAATAGCCTGTTCCCCTTTTAAATGTTTTAACAAAGAATAATTTCGCAGGTATTTATCACCACTCTGGTTCGTATACGTAATATTTCCGTCATTATCCAGCATGAACAAATATGCTTTCCCATCATAACCTTTCAGTTTTAACATGGAATCCAGTTTCGAATGATCATACACAGTTCCAATTGCCGTATAAGTTTCCCCATTGATCGTATATTCCTGACATGGAATCGCAACCAGATAACCGTCTTTTTTCTTCTGATCATAATCAAGACGCACCAGTTTTCCAATATTGTATCCGTTCTTTAAGTCCAGCAGAAGTTTACTTGGCATATCAATCCGCATTTTTGTTCCACCTGCTGATATTGCCTGACCATTTTCCTGAAGGAATATAAGTGTACTTTCCGATTCTTTTTCCCATGCTTCAAAGAAACTTTTGTTCACATCCGTTTCAAGAGACAGCTCTCTCTCATGAAGTAAAAATTCCTCAACCAACTGCAGCTGGCTGTAGTACCCACTCACTTGAAGATCATAGGTCTGCTGTATCTGTTCAACAACAGCTCCCATACTGCTTTTTCCGTTTTCGCTGATATACTTATTAGACTTACTTATAAGATACTTTATAAAAACTAAGCTTAAAAGAATAATAAGTAGTATAAGCAACAGCCTTGTTATTTTTTTTCTTTTATTTACCGCTTGTTCTATCTCCACTTTTACTGTTCAACCTCTATATAGTCTTCCGGTGCTGACGGCTGCTGTCCTTTTGACATTGCTGCGATCCATGCACTTGATAATGTTGTATCTTTAAGCTGCTCAATCTCACATTTCGGATTTATTTTTTTCAAAACAGACATTGTGGTGTCTGTAAGAAGAATAGAGTATTCCTTTTCTTTGTCTATTTTCTTATCATTAACTGTCAAGTCCTTTAACGAAAATCCACTTTTCTCTTGACTGACGATAATTTTCATACCGGATGCAATTGGTAATTCGTATTTATTGGTTACATAAAAATTCTCATCAGCATCGGCGAGATAATTTTTCACGAGTTCATAAACCTGTTTACCATTGATTTTTGCAACATATAATGCTGTATCCGAACTCTTCGCAGTCATCATGCCAACCCGGCTGCTGGTGCATTCTCCTTTGTACATAGAAGAAGTGAAATAATAATATGGTGCCAGAGCCAGCTGTGCCCTCATTTTCTTCTCTGATCGTAGTTAAAATGGAAGATGCTGCATCACGGCCATTTCTTATCGTTCAGTGAAATGGAATATTCATTTTCAAAATTCACCGTTGCTTTTTCTTCTGGATCTTTACGATTCATTACACTACGAAAAGTATCATAAGCCTGTGTTTCATCCATTTCCCCTGACAGTAATCCGTGAACAGCCTCAAGACTTGCATCAAATGATTTTTCAGCGGAATATCGGATATAAACAGCATTATTATTAATTTCCTCTTCCAGTCCAGGCACATCCTGCATCATGGTTGGAACATCCGTATTCAATGAAATAACACCGCTTCCATCCGCAATCAGCTTTTGCCCCTCTTCTGAAATCATACAATCCAGCACATCCAGTGCAGTATCCAGTTTCTCCTGGTCTTTTTCCAGGTTTTTGTTAAATGCAGCGTTCAAGGACGGAGTCATGTACACATAGGATTCATCCGATGTCTGTGAAAAGTAAGGAATACGGATCAGATCCGCATCCATCTGTTTCTGCAGCTGCTGCATAACCGTCGGATGTCCATGAAACATTGCTGATTTCCCCTCGACAAACATCTGGGTTCCTTTGTCGATGTCAATATTGATATCTTCTTTACCAAAGTGCGAGTCCTTAAGAAACTGACTGGTTTCTGAAAAAATACGTTTCCATAATGCATCATCAAACTTTACTTCATCCGCTGCAGTCTCTGCACCGTTTCGCCATTCAATACCATCCAGGCTTGTAAACTCACCGATTGCCGCCGCCTGGATGATCTCATTATTAGACCAGTCTTCACCAAGATCCATGGAATACGGTTTTATGCCATTATCATAAAACTGCTGACAGGCCTGTACATATTCCTCATAATTTTCCGGAATCTTAATTCCATACTGATCAAACAGTGTTTTGTTGGCAATGATCGTCTGCGGAATACCACAGATTGGCAGCCACTGGATTTCATCTTCCGCATTCTTATAATATTGCACCGCATAAGAATAATACTTGGAAACAACATCATAAGAAGCAAAATCCATAAGATAAGGCTGTAAGTCCTGTGCATCTGTTCCAGAGAATCGACGTACTGTTATGATATCCGGTAATTCATCATGTTCTTTAAAATAACTGTATAAATCGGTATCATTGTTACCAATAATAAATTCAATATCCTGATCTGGGAACTGTTCATGGATATAGGGTGCAATATTTTTCATCAAACGATTTTCCCACAGATAAACTGTAAGATGATCATCGTTTTTAGATACTTCTTTCTTTGACTGTCCACATCCAGACAAGACAGCAGTTGCTACAAGTACACCTGACACCACTGCAATCAGACAACGTTTTGCCTTTTTCATACTTTTATTTTCCTCATTCTTTCCTGATAAAGTCATTATTGTTACGTCTATGAAATAACACCGCAAGAAAGAATCCTGCTTGCAGGATTCTCCGCCTGCGATGGGGTGCTTCAGCGACATAATTTCTCTCCATCGCAGTGCGATCCTGCCCGAAGGGCTTTTTTATATTATAGGAACATTACGGAGTAATTTCCTATAACATAAAAAAACACTGTCAGACAGACAATGCACCTCATTTCATGCAACTGGCTGCCATTTTACAGGCCCTGTAGCTTTGCGTCCCAGACTTTCATCTGGTTTGCCGATTTCCTTATTATAATTATAGCTTTTACACGTATACAAAAAAACTGGTTTTATTATACTATAGCGCTCTACTGTACACAAGAAAAACATTACCGTTTTAACGCCCAAGAACAAAAAATATTGTCTTTTTTTCAGAACATTTATTCCGTTTTTCGACTTCCGTGATATAATGCTTTACTATAAAAATTCCCATGAATAAAATGAGGTGTACCAAGTGAAAAAGAAAACACTTGTGCCTCTTATCATTTTTTTACTGGGCATATGTCTTGTTAGTTTAATTGTATACATAACAGACACCCATGAAAAAAAAACAGAGACACACAATGGCACAAATAAACGCAACCACCTACGGTGAACGCATTAAGAATGAAATTACAGATGGAATTGAAATTACAGATACTTTGGAGCAGGTCATAATCAGTGAAAATGGTGAATTTCATCAGTTTGACACAATTGCCAAAAATCTGATGTCTGATTCCATTGAAAGCATGCAGCTCGCTCCCAATGGTATTGTAACAGATATTTATCCGGCTGAAGGAAATGAAGCGGGTAAGATTGATCTGCTCCATGATAAAGAACGTAAAGAGATTTCCTGTTACGCAAGAGATAATCATACAATTATTACACAGGGGCTTTTCGAATTAAAACAGGGCGGTTATGGAATTGCCGTCCGCAATCCGGTCTACCTGAAAGATAAACGCGGACAAGAGTATTTCTGGGGATTTACCATTGTCATCCTGCGTGTTCCGGATATTTTTTCAGATGCAATCAGTGCACTTTTGAATTTTGGATATGAATATAAAATTTTAAAAACAGCTACTCCATGGAGTGATGATTATAAAGTAGTTTATCAGTCAGATGATCAAATAAATCATCCGGTTTCTTACACTTTTACTGTAGGACATGAAAACTGGAAACTTGAGATTACTCCGAAAGTCGGATGGAGAAATAACACACTACTGATAATTATCAGCGGAATGTTTCTCACTATAAGCCTTCTTCTGTCAGTGCTTATCAGGGTATGGCTGGTAGCAAAAGAACACAAGAATAAATATCAAATATTGGCACGCACAGATTCTCTTACGAATATTTATAATCGTTATGGATTTGATGAATTAGCAGAAAAAATGATCTCTAAAAATCCACAAGCACATTTTGTAGCTGCGCTCCTTGATATCGATGACTTTAAGTTTATCAATGATATCTATGGACATAGTTACGGAGACAGAGCATTAAAGATTCTTGCCGACAGCATGAAAGCATTTTTTCCATCTGATGCATTACTTGGAAGAAATGGTGGTGATGAATTCTGCATTCTTTTACCAAATTGTACCTTTGAAGAGGCAGATGTACAGCTACAGCAATTCACCAAACTCTCAAAAATATTCTCATATCATAATGAGGAACATGCATTTTATATTTCTCTTGGATATGCAGAATATCCAACATTTGCATCCAGCCATTCACAGCTCATGCGCTGTGCAGATGCTGCCCTTTATGAAATTAAGCTTCATGGAAAAAATGGATGTATGGCTTACCGAAAAGGTCTCCAGCCAGGAGCCCGCAAACAGCTTGGATTTGCGCTTAAGGATATCTCTGAACACCTTCCAGGTGCATTTATCATATATAGAGCAGACAAAGAAGACGATGAACTCTTTTATGCAAACCACGAATTTCTTCATATGGCTGGTTATAAAAGCATGGATGAATTATTCAGACTTACTCAAAAAAGGTTTCGCAATCTGATCCGCAAAGATGAGCAGCAACAAATAGAAACAAGCATCTGGAAACAGATCGACAGCGGCAATGAAAATGACTATATTCACTTTCATCTTCGAAAAGCTGACGGAACTTACCTTTCTGTACTTGACCATGGAAGAATCGTAGAAAGCCAGCAATACGGAAGAGTTTTTTATGTATTGTTCATGGATTGGGAAGATATGCATATTCGTTACAGTGATAAATTTTCTGAATAATAAATTGCTGATGCCCCTCTCCAATATGATCCATTAACATTCAGCATCACATGGTTATCAACATAAACTAAAGAGAAACTGGTTTCCGTGATATTTATCACACAATAACATAGTAAAAACCCTGTTGGTTTTTCCAACAGGGTCCTATCGATTACTCATTTAAGAAGATTCATCTACTCTGAGCTTAAAGCTTATTATATTTCTTGCATAATTGTTTATTTTTATACATATAAGCATCTGCATTATCCAATAGCATCTGCATTGTACACGCCATATCACCGGCGGATAATGCCCATCCGCACGCATAGTCAATTGGTATTTGATTTTCATAACTATTTAATCTGTCTTTTTCTCTGTACAAGGATTTTAATATTTCCTTAATTTCCGCCTCGCTTGTATGATAAATGACTGCTATAAACTCATCTCCGCCATATCTTCCAACAAAATCCTTTTCTGGAATCACACTACGCAAAAGCTTTGCAAAATTCATTATTAACTGATCTCCTGCGGAATGTCCCCTTGTATCATTAACAATTTTTAGATTATTTAAGTCAAACATTATGCATGCTGTAGGATCTGTAATTATATCTTTTTTATTCAAAAGCTCATTACAGGCACTTTTATTTGGCAGCCCAGTATGGGCATCTATGAATGCTTTCTGTTCTAGTAGTCTGTTTTGCATTGCCATCTGCATTGCCCTTAGAGTCTGCATAATAACCAATATCACCAGACTCAACATATCAAGTGCCGACAAAAGCTCTATGATGCGAATCTTTATAGCGAGCTTTTCTGAATAGCTTTCTGCGGCAGATACAGTTTCATCTGCCATCGTAAAATAAATTTCACTCATGTTAACAATGTCTGTATTTTCGTATCCCTTGTTTCTTACCGATTCAATCTCTGTTTTCAATTTATCCCAGTAATCACTCTGGATTTGCAATTTTTTCTGATATTCTTCATCATGGAGTTCTACCAGATCATAATGTCCATCCTGATATCTTAATCCAAGAAGAATATCATCCAAATATTTAATTAATTCATCATTTTGGTTTCCTGTAATTTCTAATTTTACTTCACGCTGTGTAGCTCCACGTACCAGACCTGCATAATTTATTACGCGTGCTGTCCCCTGCAGCCTGCTAATCTGTATCATCATAAAAATAATAAGAACTACTAATATCAATATAAGGAAACTCTGTATAATATTTATTATGTTTTTACTTTTTTTGTTTGTCTGCATTTTACAATTTATCCTGAGCTTAAATAATATTCATTTCAATAACTATGCTATTCCTTTACTTTCTCCCTACGTTTGGGGCAAATACCTTTAAATGAAATATCATAATCTAAATATTTTATTCCATTCGTGTCATGAATCATTTCTATCAAGTCTGATATTTCATCCACGTCTACACCTGATACCTCACCGCATTTTACACACCTGACATTGTAATGATTTTTTAAGTTAAATCGAATCACTTTATTAAAAAAACACCTACAATAAGTACCTTTTTAGCAAGATGTTATCTCTATTCTGCGTTCAAAAATATATTCCGTATCTGACGATAGATCATGCCTGAACGCATAGCCAAGTCTGTCAAATTTTTTTATATCCTCAGGATTTTCAATACTATTTTCAGCCATGAACCTAACCATTTCACCACGAGCCATCTTCGCATATGTACCTTTTGTCACCAGTTTATCTCCTGATAACTCGCAAAATACAATTGTAATATACTTATCCCGTAATGTCAGATACTTTTCTATAGATTTGGAATATTCTTTTGATGCCAGGTTAATTATAATCCTACTGTTGTCGATCACTGAACAATACAACATATCTCCCCAGTATTCATATAAGTTTTTTGCATCTCCTATGCCGACTTTTGCCTGCATTTCCAAGCGGTAAGGTGTCACGCCATCCAACGGTTTTAGAACGCCATAAAACGCAGATAGTATTCTCAAATGATTTTGTACATACTCAAACTGACTGTCCTCAAACACGGATGGGGCCATATATTGAAAAGCAATTCCTTCATATGATAAGACAGCTGGAGTAAGTAAATGATAAAGATCCATGTTTTCCAATCTATTGAAGTTCTGTTCTGTAATTTTGTCATTACATTTCCAGATAGTCTTCAGTTCTTCTTTTGACTTGCTTTTCAACCAACTTTGTATCTCTGTCGTCTTTTCAATAAATTCAGGCAATCCATCCGGCGCTATGCTGTCAGTATCTGTAATCATCTTTTTAGCAGGGGATAATATTATCTTCATTAATCTAATTCCTTAAGCATATTTTCAGGATCATCTGCTGCTTTGACTTTATCATTGGCTTTGATGATAACTCCCTGTTCATCGATAAGATATGTAGTTCTTACCACACCCATAGAGACTTTGCCATAATTTTTCTTTTCTTTCCATACATCATAAGCTTCAATAACTTTCCGCTCTGGATCTGCTAAAAGTGTAAATGCCAGTCCATATTTTTCCTCAAATCTCTTATGAGAGGATACAGAATCCTTACTGACTCCAAGAATAACTGCACCTTTTTCAATAAACTGAGGATATCTCTCGGAAAAACCACATGCCTGTTTCGTACATCCCGCTGTATTATCCTTGGGATAGAAATATAATACTACTTTTTTTCCTGCATAATCCGATAATCTGTGTATTTTTCCATTTTGATCTGGCAACTCAAAATCAGGTGCCTTGACCCCTACTTCCAACATTAATTATTCCTCCCTCTCTGTAACTTTCTCTTTATTCGCCTTTTTCTTCCTATTCCCGGAAATCACTTTATGCCCTGTATATATCGCCATTGTCATACATAGCATAGAGCTTAACGCAAAGTATTTGTGGCTTGATTTTAACCCTTTATGTCCAGTGTAAAAAGTACCAATCATTGTGATCAATGCTCCTACTGACCAATATTTATGTGCTTTCATATAATTCCTCCGTCTTTTATCTTCGGTGTTTTTAATTGTAATTATACTATACAATAATCAGATGTCAATTTGATAATGAAACAATCAGGGCAGCCGGGTCTTTGACAGTTACATCGATTATAAAGTCCATTAATCCCGCATAAACTCTAGGTTTTCTTTGTCAATCAATTTGTTTTGATTTATAGTAATGTCGAAAGTAGTTGAATTATTTTAAATCAGATAGTATTTCTTCACCTTTCAATCCATCCGGATAGCCCTTTCCATCCCATCTTTCATGGTGCCATCTGCTGATTTCCCATGCGGTATGCACCAGTGGATGATCTTGCGGAAAGTCCATATCCTTAATTATAGCCGCGCCAAGCTCACTATGGGTTTTCATAATCCTAACCTCATACAGACGGTCAAAGGAAAGATTCTGACACACCCCTTTCAATGTGTGCGCACTGCGGAAAGCATCTTCATAATTTTTATTTTCCAATGCCTGTTTTAACTGTAGATAACTCTGGTCTTCAAGGAACTTTAATGTAAATCCCTGAATCAGTGCTTCGCTGTGAAGGCGTCCCAAAACAGCCTCATAGTTTCCTACGATAGCTTTATAGCACTCCTGCATTGTCATCTTTTAGCCCTGTCAATTGTATTCCACTAATTCATGAACCTCTGCTAATCATTATGAACATACCTTAAAATCGTTTTTATAACTTCCTCAATCACAATCGGCTTTGACAGATGTGCATTCATTCCTGCATCCAGCGATGCCTGAACATCTTCAGCAAATGAATTGGCTGTCATTGCTATAATAGGAATGTTTTTTCCATCCGGTCTGTCATTCATCGCCCTGATTGCTTTTGCCGCTTCATAACCGTTCATTTCAGGCATCATGATATCCATCAGGATTACATCAAATGTGCCTTCCGGATGATTTCTGAAAATCTCAACAGCATTCTTTCCATCTACAGCTCTTTCTACATTCATTCCAAACTCTTCCAGCTGCACGGTCGCAATTTCTGCATTCAGCTCATTATCCTCTGCAAGAAGAACTTTCACACCTGTAAGATTTACCTTTTCAGAAAAACCTATGTCTGACTTATTACATTCCTTATCAGTAATTTCCAGAGGAATATCCACAGTAAAAGTGGTTCCCTCATGCTTTTTGCTTTGCACGGAAATGGTTCCACCCATCATATCTACATACTTCTTTACGATAGCCATCCCCAGTCCAGCTCCATGGTACTGCGTTCTCACATCGGAATCTTCCTGTGCAAATTCCTCAAAAACTTCTTTTGTAAATTCCTCACTCATGCCAATACCAGTATCCGAAATGCGGTAATGCATATTTATATATCCATCCCCGCCCTTTTCCTGACACCGGGCTTCAAATGTAATCGTCTCTCCATCCGGAGTGAACTTCACGGCATTGCTCAGAATATTTACCAGCACATCTCGCAGACGTACAGAATCCACAAGTACATTGGGGATCTTTGCTTCTTCACGCTGGATCTTAAAGCTGATATCCCTGTTCGTAAGAAAGCCTTTTGTAATATCCAGTGCAAAATCTGTGATACTTTTCAAATCTGTCGGTACCGGATTGTATTTCACTTTTCCACTTTCCACGCGAGTCAGATCTAATACATCATTGATCAGCGACAGTAAATGCTCTGAACTTTCATCAATCTTTTCCAGACAATTTTTCACTTCGTCTGACGGATTATTTTTCATTGCAATACCGGTGAATCCCATGATTGCATTCATCGGTGTTCTCATATCATGGGACATATGTGACAGAAATGCTGTTTTTGCCTTGTTTGCAGCCTGCGCATGCTCTGCCAGTTCCGCCATTTCCTCAGCCGTCTCCTGGGCTGCCTTCTGAGCTTTTTTTCTTGCACTGAGACGCATTGCTATCATAGCCATAGTAGTCAGCAGCCATCCGAAAATAAGAAGAACCCAAACAGTAGCAACAGGATGCAGACGGATCCAGTCAACAAATGTCAGCTCTGCTGCTTTGTATGTGGTATACCGTGCTGCTAGATCTTCGACAAGATTTTGGGGCATGGCATACATTGCTTTCGTCAGAATACCAGCCAGCGCATGGTTCTCTGTTGACGAAACTACCATGCGGTAGGTGAATGTAGGCTGTTCCAGCAGCGTATATGTCATGGTGCCCGTAGTGTCACTATTCACAAACGCCTGTGCCATGTAATAGTAGACGAAGGCAGCATCGGCTTTACCCTTACGGACAGCTTCCATCATTTCCTGCCGAGTACTGCACATCAGCTTTTCTGCACCGGGTGCCATTGCATCTGCAATTGAATTTGATGCTGTCTGGTCAACCGTAGCAACAACATTGATTTCTCCATCAAAGTCACGCCGTGTCACCCTTGCCAGTTGCATTGTAATGAAAGGTGCAGTAAGCCCCCATTTTTTCGTCTCAGCATAGTTATCTGTTTCCAGGCGTGCATCGATACTTATATTTGTGACTTCCTTATTTTTCTGATAAGCAATATACTCATCTCTGGTGGCAGGTGTAAGAAACTCATAGGAAATCCCGGCATAGTCTGCAATTTTCCGGAAGTAATCCGGGATAATCCCCTTCATCTCACCATTTTCATTATAAGAATATGGATAACGGGACGGATCACACAGAACATGAAGCGGGTTGTCCTTGGAATATTGTGCAATAATACTTTTTTCTTGCTCCGTATATTCCAGATTCTTAGTTTCTATGCTTTCATAATTTTTATTATAAAGCGTTGTTTTCCAGTCACCCTCAACTGCATTCATCTGATCGATCGCATAATTGATCTCATTCAGCAATTCTGTATTGCCCTTTTTAACAATGACATAGAAATCGCTGCTGCCAAATTTATCCACGATTCGCTCATTGTTTGTTTTTCTCAGAGAACTGGTAACAATCGCATCAACTTTTTCGCTCTGAAGGGCTTCCTCCATCTCTGCGGTCGTATCAAAATAAGATGGAACATATGTAAATCCTTTGTTGTCTGCAAAATCCGCAAACTCTTCATTCCGGGTGTTTCCGTTCAAAAGCGCCACACGCATACCGTTGTAAGTGCTGTAATTGTCGTCCACAATCGTGCTGTTGTCACTGCGGACGGTCAACATCCCATAATTAGTTCCGATCGGACGTGAAAAATCAAACTTTTCTTCTCTGTCCGGTGTTTTGCGGGCAGATGTTACCATGTCGATCTCGCCATCTTCAAGCATCTGCTGCATATCATCCCAGCTCTGATCGTATCCGACATATTCGTAATCTACATCCCAATAACGGGCCATCAGCCGAAGGAAATCATAGCCATAACCGCTGCGGTTCCCCTCTTCATCCATCATATGGTATCCATCCATGGCAAAGAAACCGACTTTGACAGTTTCATGCTGCGAACTGTCCTCGGCCGCATATGCAGTCAGGGGAGAAAATATCATACACACGCATACAAAAACCAGTAACACTGCCATATATTTCTTTGCACTCGAAATCATATTAAATCTCCTGTCTGTCAAATATATTTCTCTATACGTCTCCTTGTCAACCTCCTGGTTTAATAAATTTTCACCTGTCCCTACTGCTTCTCAATTCTTCGCATATAGTCTGCTTGATTGTTTTATCATCTAATGGCTTTGCAAGATGTGCGTTCATTCCTGCTTCCATACACTTTTCTGCATCTTCTCTAAATGCATTTGCAGTCATAGCAATGATAGGGATTGTTTTTGCATCCTGCCGTTCCAGGGATCTTATTGTTTTTGTGGCAGTAAGCCCATCCATCACCGGCATCATGACATCCATTAAAATAACATCGTATGTTCCTGATTCGCAGGCTTCAAAGTACTGAACAGCTTCTAACCCATTTTTCACTGTTTCTACTTTAGCCCCATTTTCCGTCAGTATAAATTCTGCTATTTCCGCATTCAGCTCATTATCTTCAACCAATAATATCCGGACACCTGATATATCTGCATTGAAATCTTCTTTTTCTTCCAGCCGTGCATTCGTATCAATTTTAAATGGAAGTATTACAGTAAAACAGCTTCCTTCACCAAGCTTGCTTTCAACTGTTATGGTTCCGCCCATCTTTTCTACAAGTTGTTTCACAATAGGCATTCCCAGACCTGTCCCATTATAATCAGAACGTGGGGAATTATCTGCCTGTACAAATGGAGTAAACAATTCATTTTTTATAAATTCTTCTGACATTCCAATTCCATTATCTTTTATTTTAAATTCACATGTCATGTGATCTTCTGATCTTTCAATCGTTCTCATACTCATGTAAATAAAACCATTCACCTTATTGTACTTCATGCTGTTTGTAAACAGATTCATCAATATTTTTTTCAGATGAACTGCATTGCTCCAAACATATATACCACTGTAATCATCATGTTCTCCTATAACATGAAGTCCTTTTTCTTCTGCCTGAAAAGATAGTGACTCCGTGATTTCCTGACATACCTGATCCAGATTGATGGATTCATCACTAAAAACCACGGTATCCGATTCTAACTTTGCCATATCCAAAACATCATTTACCAATGATAATAGCAGTTTCGAAGACTCATTTATTTTATTCAGACAATCTTTTGCCCGTTCACCATCATTTCCGCTTTTTTCAAGAATTGTAAGCATGCCCATAATGCCATTGATCGGTGTCCTGATGTCATGAGACATGTTATTTAAAAAGGAAGTCTTAGCCTTATTGGCACTCTGTGCTTCTACAAGTGCATTTTGTAATTCCTGCTGTTTTTCTTCAAGCTCCTGATTCAGCTTCAATGCCTGCTCAGCAGACTTCTTGGATTTTTCTTCCGCACGTTTTGATTTTTTCAAAGAATCAAGAATTATACACAGGGCAACAAAAATAGAGATTCCAACTATGAGTGAGACAGCCAGTAAATTGTCCTGAATAAAATCCTTCGCTGTAACTTTTCGTGAGGAAGCATTATACGAAACTACTGCACCTGAAAATTGAGTTGTAGGCATAGATGTCAGTGTTTTATTCAGAATGGACAAAAGAACCGGTTCTCCCTGCTGAACAGCAAATGAAACATCAGCTTCTTTTGTCAGGAAAACACTATGAAGCTTATTATTTTTCAAATAGTCTGAAACAGTACCTGAATTGCTTACAATACAATCCGTCTCCCCTTTCTGCATTGCTTTTACTGCTGCATCTGATGTCTCATATTCCACAACCTCCCATTGCGGATAATTGTATGAAAGATATGCTTTCAATGCAAAACTATCTTTTTCAACGGCAACTATATTCTCTTTATTTTCATCAAAAGAATCCTTTGCCGTAATTGCTGCCATATTGAGAGTCAATAGTGTATCCGACAAAGCAAATCCATTTGTTTCTGCAAAGTATGGATTCTGGTTTGCATGAAAAATCAGGTCTATTTTTCCATCCTGCAATGCCTGAAGCAGTTCACTTCTTGTATCATATCCATTTAATTCAAATTCCAGAGTCTGACCTTGCAGACAATTTTCTGCAAGATCCACATAATCTGTGATAACACCTGTCAATTTACCTGTTGATGAATCTACACTGCTGATACCTCCATCCTGATTCAGATACCCAATCCTGAGTGCACCATGCCGTCCAAGCCACTCCCTTTCTTCTTTTGAAAGAAAGGAGCTGCTCTGTGCAGAAAGATAACGCCTGTAGAGATCATCTGTGTAAAATGGGTTGTCATCCTTGATTCTGCGCATAGCACTATCCAGTGCTTCTTTGATATCCGGACGTTCTGGATTTATAGCGAAATAGATTTCTGTCTCTCCAATACTTGTAAGCGGTGAAATATCCGATTCTTCCCAACGGGATTCTTCTACCGAAACGAAGCAGTCAATTTCATGTTTCGACAGTTTGTCCATAATTTCTGTGGTTGTAGAAACATTGATATGCTTCGTATGCAGACCATATTTTGATTCCCATTCATTAAGCACATCCTCCACTATATTATCTTTAGACACACCAATATTTTTTCCCTCAAAAGAATCCAAATTTCCTGCTGTAAGATCCATATTGGATGCATCCGTATAGATGTAATATTTCTCTTCCCCCATAGGCATATCGGAAAAAAGCATATTTTCAGCACGTTCGTCTGTATAGGAAATGTCACCAAGAATATCAATCTCTCCATTTTCCAACTGTGTAAAGCAGTTTTTCCAATCACTTGTTATGTATTTATATGTCCATCCTGCATAACCTGCAATATCTTGAAGATACTCATAACCATAGCCGCTTCTTTCTCCCTTTTCATTGACGGTATTATAAGTTTCTTCAAAAGATCCTACCCGGATAACATTGTCAGAGTTTTCTTTGGCAAATGTAGGAACGGATAAAACAATAGAACATATAATTGTGCAAAATATAATGTAACAAAATTTGAAATTCATTATATTCTGTACTAATTTGCACTTCTTCATCTTTCTCCCCTCCTCTAGGCTACAGTTGCTTGCTTGCTTCCAGATTTTAATTTTACATTCATTAATTATCAATAACCTCCACACTATTTTTCACAATATTTTTCCAAGCAGCTTCTGTATTACTTATTCAAGTGCTCTACCATAAAAAAGCACTGTCAAACAGACAGTGCACCTCATTTCATGCAACTGGCTGCCATTTTACAGGCCCTGTAGCTTTGCGTCCCAGACTTTCATCTGGTTTGCCAATTTCCATATTATAGCTTTAATACTTATGCAAAAAACTGATTTTATTATACTATAGCACTCTACTGTACACAAGAAAAACATTACCGTTTTAACGCCTGAAAACAAAAAAAAGAACAGCCGATACATATACTCGAACTGTTCTTCTACTTCCGAAGACCACGCAGCATTGACATTACTGTTTCCTGCTCATTGGTACTCAGATCGTTCCATATCCCGCTAAAAACAATATTTCCTATCGTCTGCCTTCACCCGCTGACAACAATGTAACCACATAGTAAATAATTCCAAATACAGCTATACTTCCCATCATAATGCCAATCATCTGATTTATACTCACCACATTTCCATGAAATACCGGATTGCAATCAAGCGTGTCTCTTATCGCTTCAACCATTTCATCCGGATAATTTTTTCTCTCCATCTCTCTGAAAACTCCGTGAAGCATATGATTCTTAATCAATGAAGTGGCATATGTACTCGGAAGATAAGACAGTGCCTTCTGAAGACCTGGTCCAAAATTTGAAATCGGCATATAAGCACCACATAGAAAACCATATCCTGCACTGACAATGGTACCCACAGCCGAAAGCTGTCCCTGTGTTGTTAATGGAAAGCTAATGATACTTGAAAGCGTACTTCCAAACAGGACGAGCAATATCATATCAAATAAAACCCATAATATGTCTGCTGTATTCATATACCATCCCATTTTAAGTAAATATCCCAGACATAATACAAATGCAAGTGCATTGACCATCAATGAATTAGCTACTGTTGACAGAAAATATCCCAAATAAATTTTTTCCTTGCTGACCGGTGCAACATTAAAATCCTTCCTTGTTCCATTTGCCTTGTCCTGCACCATAGTCAGATTCACACAAAATGTTACAGTAATACAGCTTACTGCCATAAGTGATGCTGTCAGTTGTGCTGCTACGGTTCCATTAATAAGCTTATCCGAAATCATAATCATATCCGAAATCGCTGCTGTAAAAGAATCTCTGAAAACCTTTGCAAGAAATGTAGCATAAAGAACAATCAGAATAACTGGTGTGATCATTGATGTAAACAACATACCTTTATCTTTAAAAAACAGTTTCCTGTTCCTGTCCATTAATGCCAATACTGTTCTCATCAGCGTTCACCTCCAAGCTTCTTTCCTGTGACTGCAAGAAATACATCATCCATACCGCCTTTTACTACTTCATAATCCGTGAATAGGTCCTGATGCTCTACAATAAGCTTCGTAGCTTCTTTCGTATTTTTTACTTTTATCTGATATCCGTCACGTATTTTTTTATATTCTCTGTTCAATGTCTTTATTTCATCCTCGGAAACACCATAAACAGACACTATATCCTGTACATAATCATTTTTAAGTTCAAACGGTGTACCTTCTGCTACAACACTTCCTTTG
>NZ_JBWJVQ010000017.1:0-17733 GCF_056339875.1 Blautia sp. ZXY-1-C6 | reverse complement strand
TAATCCATACATTTTCGGAATGGACGGTCCTGTGATATCCGCATCCAGGATACCGACTTTGTATCCCTGTGCTGCCATCATGTTTGCCAGAGAGCCTGTTACGAAGGATTTACCAACTCCACCCTTTCCGCTGACAACCCCGATCACATGTTTTACATTTGACTGAGCATTCATTTCTGCCTGAAAGCTCTGCTGTTTCTTGCTGCTTGAACAACCTTCGCAGCTTGCTTTGTCGCATGAAGTGTTGTTACATTCTTTTGCCATAATTAATCTTCTCCTTTATATTTACGCACTGCTGTACTGACAAAATATTGTTACTGTTCACTCCGTTCACAGTAACGTAGCCAAAATTCATTCCAGATTGCCTACGGCAATGGAATTTTGGCTTGTATGTCTCGGGATTTTGGCATATTCATGCCAAAACACCTCGCTGGATAGTGGTGTGTGAACAATAACAAAATATTCTCTATTGCCAGTGTGGAGCGTGTCTGAAAAATCATTCCCACAAATTGTGACGCACATCTTGCGTAAAACATTTTTCAAACAAGCTCCAGAGTACGCATATTACTTTACAAATCTGTCAATTGCTACCTCAAGTTCTTTAATTGCCTCTTTATCACCATGTTCCACTGCATCTACGATACAGTGTTCGATATGATCCTGCAGAATGATCTTACCTGTATTATTGATGGCAGATTTCACTGCTGAAAGCTGTATCAGAACTTCCGCACAGTCTCTTCCGTCCTCTATCATACGTTTGATAGATTCCATATGTCCGATTGCTCTGGACATACGGTTCAGCACTGCCTTTGTATGCGCATGACTGTGATGATGCCCATGCTCCCCATGAGAATGTTCAACTACCGTCCCATCCTCCAGTACATGCGTATGTGTCTTTTGTTCCTCGGCCATAACATTCCCCTTTCTCTTTCAGAATATCCGATTCTTTACCGCTTATCTGTCTTTATATCCTCACACACTGTCTGTGGCTTTCCTGCTTACAGCACTTCCGTACAGCGTAAATGATATTATACCACATTTGTCAAATTTCTGTAAAGGAACAACGCTGTTTTATTTGTGAAGTCGTAATATCAAAAATAATGGTTCCATCCTCCAGGACAGTTTTTTCATAGGAAACTTCTTTTCCTTTGAATTTATTTCTGATATATTCTTCCGGATCCTCAAGTTCCAGCTCTTCCACAAAAACATCACGCATCTGATTCCGCGGACATTTATTAAAAATTTCCCATATCAGTTCATATTCTTTCATATTCCATCTCCAGTCCGTAAGACGGATATTCACAATCCGTTTCACTATTTAAGACCCAGCTCGCTGCTTATTTTTTCGCAGCCCTCTTCGGCTGATTTACGGCAATCTGCACAGATTGTCCTGCGGTTTTTCCCAACCAGTCTGAGACTATTATAATTATTTTTAGATTTTTTGTCAAAAATAATTGCATGAAGACGAATTATAGCGTATCATAGTTTATAATTATCAAAACAGCAATGTTACTGTTCATTTTGCAGCCTGATGTTTTTTTGAATTCTGCATATTCACAGTAACTGTAACTATTCAGTACTTTCGGGAAGCAGTGTACCGGATAGTTACCGACAGCTACAAACTAATTACATATATAAAGGAGAGAAATCTATGAAGCTTTTAAAAGACCGAATTCTTAAGGATGGAGTTGTAAAACCGGGAAATATTTTAAAAGTAGACAGTTTCTTAAATCATCAGATGGATATTACCCTCATCAATGAAATCGGCAAAGAATTCAAACGCCGCTTCTCCGACTGTCCAATCACTAAAATCCTTACAATTGAAGCATCCGGTATCGGTATCGCCTGTATTGCTGCACAGTACTTTGATGTACCTGTAGTTTTTGCCAAGAAAGCACAGAGCGTGAATCTGGATGGAGAAATGTATACAACTAAAGTAGAATCTTTCACTCATAAGAAAGTATATGATGTGATCCTTTCCAGGAAGTTTCTCGGACCTGAAGATCATGTACTTCTGATCGATGATTTCCTTGCTAACGGATGTGCACTTCTCGGCCTGATCGATATTGTTAAGAAATCAGGGGCAACTCTTGAAGGAGCCGGTATTGTTATTGAGAAAGGATTCCAGCATGGCGGTCAGGAGATCCGCGATATGGGAATACGTCTTGAATCTCTTGCCATTGTTGATTCCATGACAGACGATTCCTTAACCTTCAGAGATTAACTATAAAAGGATGGGAAAACCCATCCTTTTTTTGTTCTATGAACTCTTTATTTTTTCTGATCTGATGTTTTCTCCACTTTTGAGTTATCTTCGGAATCATAGATCAGATTTTCTCTCGTTTCACCTTCTGATTTATCTTCTGTTTCGGGAGTTGGTGTCACTTCTTTTGAATCTTCCTCTGAGGCTGTCTTTAATGTCACTTTCGGCACAGGTGTTGCCTCTGGCGCAGGTGTCACCTCCGGTGTCGGTGTGGGATCAGGAGCGATCTCATCTTCCGTATAAGTTCCGTTATCCACAAGAATCTGATAATTATCCTTGTCGATCATCTGTGCTCCACATGTAAAAGTTCCCACAATCTTTACTCCGTTATCATACTGTGAATAATCTTTTACGTCAACTTTCTCTCCTGTCAGATAGTCAATGGCCATCTGTACTCCGCCCTTAGCCAGTTCCTTACGGTCCATAAACATGGTAAATGACATTTTACCTGCTGCAATATCCTTTACTGCCTGTGCCTCACTGCCATATCCTGTGATCATCGGCCATTCATCACTTCCCGGTTCCAGACCACTGTCACTTAAAATTTCCTCTGCAGCATAAGCAAATCCGTCATATGCAGTACAGATAATATCCGGAGCCTTCTCCTCTGCATAAAACTCACTTATAATCGAATCAAGTTTTGTCTTTGCAGATGTCTCGCTCCATCTCATGATTCCTGTATCATCAAATGACGTATTTCCGGATTTGCATACAAGTGTTCCATCATCCAGATATTCCTGAAGCCCTTCCTGGATTCCATTACACAGAAACAGTGCAGCATTGTCATCCGGAGATCCCATGAGAAATTCTATTGTATAAGACTTCTTATCCTCTCTGGCTTTATCCAGATCCATTTTTTTGATAATTTCTTTGGCAATATCATTTCCTATGGATCTGGTATCATAGGTTGCATAATAATTGATATCCGCAGTATCCCGGATCAGACTGTCATAAGAAATAACCGGTATTTCCTGCTCATTGGCAGTTTTCAGGATATCTGTCAGACCATAGGAATCTACCGGATCAATGATCAGGGCAGAAACCTGCTCATCAATAAATTCCTGAATCTGGGAAATCTGAAGCGCAGGATCGCCGCCGGCATTCTTCACATCTGCCTCATATCCTCCATCTTCAATCTGCGAAGTCATCTCTTCGCTGTCAATTTTTGCATCCTCATCGTCATCAGAAAGAAGCACACCTATCTTTCCAGCAGAAGCTTCCGTTACCTCAGCATCTTCCTCTGATTCATCATCTGAATCTTTGCCTGAAGAATCTCCGTCTTCTTCCTCCTTCACTGATGTCTCTTTATTGTCTTCGTCTGATTTTGCACTGTCTCCTGCCTTGCTACTGTCATCGGCATCAGAAGCATTTTTATTTTCTGCCTCTACTTTTTCACCTTCCTCAGTTACTTCGCCTACGCCCTCTTCTTCTACCTGGGCGCTTTCATTTGCTGCTTCTTTTGCCTCATTCTTCCCGCAGGCAGACAGGAACATGGAGGATACCATTATTCCAAGCAGAATAGCTGTTGCTCTTCTTTTCATAATACGATCCTTTCTGATATCATATTTATTTATCAATTCCCTTATAATCTTTTGCAATGTTCTTCAGATAATCCCGATAGGCAACGGCTGCTTTCTTTGGTTTCAGAATATGTACATTTCTTCCCATAGAAGTCAACCATCCAAAAAATGCCTTATCAACCACAACCTCAACAGTTACAATAAAATTATCCTCCCCCTTTATTTTGCAGAAAATCTCCGAGCCAAAGGTACGCTGGATTTTTTTCTTTGTAGAATTCTGACATACAAGCCTGATCTCTTTTATATTCTCTCCTGTTTGGAAGGGTGTCGGAGCACTGATCTTTGCAGGTGCTTCAGATTCTTTTCCAATCTGTTCCTGCACATTTTCAGATTTCTCTCCTGTTTCGCCATCCGGCTGATGTATTATCGTATTATCCGCTTCTGTTTTATCTGAAGCGGATTTTTCCTCATAATATCCTCCTTCCCGTCCTCTTCTGTAATGTATATCCATTCCAAAATCACGCAGGGTTTCCATATCATCATAAATACTCTTTCGCTCAGCTCGAATCCCCTGTTCTTCCAGTTTTGCCAGAATCTCCTGCATGGTGACAGGCTTTTGGCTGGTTGTCTCAGACAGCATTTTCTGCAGATACAGTATTTTTCCTTTTTGATTACATGATTTCGCCATAATTATCCTCTTACAAATCTGTGGTATATATAGTCATTTGCTTCTTTTTCCTGACTGTCATCTAACGGTGTAAGTTCTGTTTCTTTTCCATACTTTCTTTCCAGCGCATGTTGAATGAGCCAGTCTGCAAGCTGCGGATTCTTCGGAAGTAACGGTCCATGCAGATAAGTCCCTATCACATTCTTATATACTACGCCTTCATAGCCTGACTTACCGTCATTTCCTGCACCGTAAAGTACTTTTCCCAGTGGTTTGTTATTATTAATGCAGGTTCTTCCTCCATGATTCTCAAATCCAACGATCGGCATATCAAACAGCTCACTCTGCAGAACGATATTCTGGATCAGACGGCCTTCGCCCTGCTCTGTATACAAGTCTACCAGGTCCAGTCCTTTCATGTTTCCCTGATCTGTTTTGTAATACTTCCCAAGTAACTGATAGCCACCGCAGATTGCAATGACAACGCCGTTATCTTCCACATAAGCCTTAAAATCCGGTTGGATTTTCTGTAGCTTCTCACATACGATCATCTGTTCTCTGTCCGAACCGCCACCCAGAAGTACGATATCAAGCTTCGAGAAATCTATTTTATCATCCAGCTCAAACGGTATGGTCTCAGCCTCAATCCCACGCCACTGGCATCTCTTCATCAGACACTGGATATTACCTCTGTCACCGTAAAGATTCAGAAGATCCGGATATAAATGTCCTATTGTAATTTTCATTATTTCTCGCCCTCCAGTCTCTTCAGAATATTTCTGGTACTGAATAATGCTGTATAGTTTACCAGCACATACAGATTCCCCACTCCGTCCTCTACTCTGTCGCGGATTGCTTTCTCAACATCGCCCTCGAGGACAGACGGGATATCCACATATTTCAGCCGCAGACGCATATCCTGACAGCGGATACCGCTTACAGTAATAGATTTCACTGAATCATTTCCGAGAAGATCAAAGTCAACATCCCAGAGCCAGGAAATATCTGTTCCATCCTGAGCATTATCATTGATCGCAATAATGATGTCCTTCGGTGCCTGATCCTGCATCACTGCGGAAATATTCTGATTAAATCCCGCCGGATTCTTGGCAAGATTTAAGGTTACTCCTGTTCCCTTAATGCGAAACTGCTCCATACGTCCGTTTTCCGGATTAAATCTGCGGAGCATATCCCCGAAATGCTCTCCCGCAAATCCCGCAGTCCTCACTCCCGCATAAGCTGCCAGTATATTATACACATTATAAAATCCCTTATAATTTGCTACAATGTGTTTTCCTTCTACACAAAAGCTGAGCTGGTCGCCTACCTTTACATCCTCCGCATCAAAATCCGGCTTCGGTCTTGCAAATCCGCATTTTGGACAATAATAATCTCCCAGCTGGCTGTAATGATAGAAACGATATTCCAGTTTTTCACCGCATCGCTTACAGAAACGTCCTTCCCTGATTTCATTTGCCGCAGATTTGATCACCGGTTTACTGATACCATAAGTTACATATGGATTCCCGGAATCCATGGCAAGATATGCGGATAATGCATCATCACCGTTTACAATAATCTGCATCTTCGGAACCTTGCGCATCATTTCTTCCAGAATGTTCATAGTGATATCAATCTCTCCGTATCTGTCAAGCTGGTCGCGGAAAAGATTTGTCAGAAGCATATAGTCCGGTTTGATTCTCGGAAAAATATGTCTGGTGGATGCTTCATCGGCCTCAATGCATGCATAGTCCGCATCAATTTTACCATTCCATTTCGAAGCCAGCACAAATGCGGCAACAACTCCATTGAGCATATTGGAACCTGTATGGTTACAGATTACTTTCTGTCCTTCCGCTTCCAGTGCCGCACAGAGCATATTGTTGGTAGTTGTCTTTCCATTTGTACCGCAGGTTACAAAAATAGCCTTTCGTACCTGTGAGGAAAGCTGTTCCAGAATGTCCGGACAGATCTTAATCGCCACTTTTCCTGCCCAGGTCACACCCTGTCTTCCCATTTTCTTACATACGTATCCTACAAATTTTGCTGCACAGACAGCAATCATTACTCTTATTTTCATTGTGTATGATAATTTCCTTTATAAATATAATCTTTGTTATTGCCGCTTATTTGTTTCAACTCACAGTCGGTAATTTCACAGAGTCTGACGTGTCAACAACATACTGACTGTGGTTTGCCTCATGTCAGTGGGAGATACCCGATTTCTCTCCGCTCGCCACTGCCGTTCATTTTCTTATTTGCAATTCATCTACCACCTATAGAGGAGGGAGAATTCTTGCTATATCCTGTTAAAATTCTTTTTGCTCCTGATATCTTTACCCTTATTCATTCCGGAACAGCTATAGCTATAATAATCCTCTATGATCATTTCATAATGCCGGCAGAACAACTCAGTTAAACATAGTATCCTGCAAATAGTCTGAGCATACACCTGCCGCACCCTCTTGCATATAATATTGTGCTTCCTTCAGGTCATTCACAGTATAAATATATAACCTGATTCCTTTTTTGTCAAAAATCTTCTGCACATCCTCTGACCAGTATTTATAGTAGACTGTAGCTGCCTGAATATTCTTTTCTCTGCAAAATGCCGCAATTTCAGTCAGTTCTTTAATAGAGTATTCCTGCCATAAAGAATAAATATATCCTGGAAAATCGTACAGCAGTGCTGTTCCGGCAAACATTGCCTGGTTATAAATTTCCGGTATGACCTGCCGCATCACATCCGGGACACCGGCATCCTCTGCCAGTTCAATATAGTCTGCATAATCTTCCACTGTTTTCTGATAATTACGGAGAGAATACTGTTTGGAATCCAGCATCACAAAAGCGTCCGGATAATCACTCAGCAGAACCAGCAGATCTTCAAATGTTATAGGCGTATATTTTCCATAAATGGGCCGGGATAAGAACTCCTCTGAGGACAGAACCTTCTTTTCATTGCCCTCCCATTGTCCAAGAGACTGATGCCAACTGTGGCGGCACACCCATACATTGTCAGATGTCTTCACAAGATCAACTTCAAACAATCTGCACCCCATCTGATAGCCTGCCAGAAAACTCTCTTTTGAATTCAGATAGGTTTTATCACCAATCCCTCCCAGTGCATGTGCGATCGTTTTATAATTTTTCCACTTAAATTCAGGTGTGGTGGCAGATATGGAATAAGCATCATTTCCCCACAGAAACAGTGTAACAGCCAGTAATTCCACCAACAACAAAAACATCCTGATGAAATAACCAAATCCTGATCGTTTCTTTTTCGTATTCTGCCTCAATTTTTCAATCTCCTGCCGGTCATTTGTATTCCTCGCTTATCTTTTGCTCTCGTATTTTGTAACATTCCAATGTCTTATTTAACACTTCTTCATCAATATGGTTTTTATATACTCTACGATTTTACGCTATCTGGCTCAAATAATCAAGGGTAATAAACGGTTATGTTACAAGGAAGTGATTTCCTATAGCATAACAAAAAAACTGCATATATACGGCATGAACACCATACATATGCAGTCTTATCATCGTCTGGACAAATATAAAATCGAAAATCTGGCTGGATTATACTAATTCGATCAGTACTTCCATTGCAGCATCGCCTTTACGCGGTCCGATCTTAACGATTCTTGTGTAACCACCGTTACGGTCAGCGTATTTTGGAGCGATCTCATCGAACATCTTAGCAACCATATCTACGTCTTTAGTGTTTTTCTTTCTTCCGGCACCCTTTGCAGGTACTTCTTTAACCGGGTAGAAAACTTTCATCATCTGACGACGAGCGTGAAGTCTGGAAGGAGCATCTTTCTTGATCTCTTTCTGTACTTCATCGTATACAGTTTTCTTCTTTCCGTCAACAACTTCTTTTACTCTCTTGCCTTCAGCATCTTTACGAGCAACTTTAGCAGTTACAGTAACAGTTTCGAAGTTATCTTTTTCACGAACAGCCATAGCTACAAGGCCTTCTGCGATTTTACGGATTTCTTTTGCTTTAGCTTCTGTAGTAACAATTTTTCCATGATATAAAAGGCTTGTTACCTGGCTTCTCAGTAATGCTTTTCTCTGGTCAGAAGTTCTGCTTAATTTTCTATATTTTGCCATTTAATTTTCCTCCATCTGTGGGACAGCCGGGCACGCTTGTTCGGTCTTACTGTCCGACTGCTTAGGCATCCCCACCGTATAATATCTCTTTGCTAACTGGTTATTGTTCCCTTAGAGAACCAATAACCTGATCAATTCTTACTCTTCTGCTGGCTGAAGCTGTAAGCCCAGCTCTTTCAGTTTCGCAAGAACTTCTTCTAATGATTTACGTCCAAGGTTACGAACCTTCATCATATCATCAGAAGTCTTGTTACATAATTCTTCAACCGTATTAATGCCGGCTCTCTTCAAGCAGTTATAGGAACGAACAGATAACTCAAGTTCATCAATGCTCATTTCCAGGACTTTTTCTTTCTCATTGTCTTCTTTCTCGATCATAACCTCAGCGGTCTTTGCATTCTCGGAAAGGTCAATGAAAAGGCTCAAGTGCTCGCTTAATACTTTTGCTGCAAGGCTTACCGCCTCATCCGGATCAAGTGTACCGTTTGTATACACATCCAGTGTCAGCTTATCATAATCGGTTACCTGACCAACACGTGTATTCTCTACAGTCATGTTGACTCTGTCTACCGGTGTATAGATAGCATCAACTGCAAGTACACCGATCGGCATATCATCAGATTTACCTTTATCAGCACTGATATATCCGCGGCCTTTTGTAATAGTAAGCTCCATAGCAAGTCTGCAGTCCTTGCCACCGTTTAAAGTAGCAATCACCTGATCCGGATTCATGATCTCGATATCCTGATCAGCCTGGATATCAGCTGCAGTTACAACACCTTTTCCTTCACATTCGATGTATGCGGTTTTCGGCTCATTGTCTGTGCTGTGGTTCTTAATAGCAAGGCTCTTCAGATTCATGATAATATCGCTCACGTCTTCTTTTACGCCCGGAATGGAGCTGAATTCGTGAAGCACACCATCAATTTTAACCTGGCTTACAGCTGCACCCGGCAGGGAAGACAGCATAATTCTTCTTAAAGAATTTCCAAGTGTAGTTCCATATCCTCTTTCCAGAGGCTCAACTACGAATCTGCCAAATTTTTTATCTTCAGATAATTCGGTAATCTCGATCTTAGGTTTATTAAAATCAAACACTATAGGGTTCCCTCCTTCTGGGTTAATAAAAGTTTGAGGGGTATTCATTCAAATACTACAATTCAGCGGAAGATAATAATCAACCACTGAATCGTATAAATAATAGAAATATTACCAGGTAATTTTCTATAATATAATCCTATGGATTATTTGGAGTACAACTCGACGATAAGCATCTCGTTTACAGGAACATCAATTGCTTCTCTGTTAGGAAGTTCTTTTACAGTTCCTTTTAAGTTCTCCTGATCTACATCGATCCATTCCGGAACAAGACGTCCGCCAGTTACTTCAAGGATACCTTTGTATCTTTCAGAACCTTTGGATTTTTCTCTGATCTCGATCTGATCACCGGCTTTTACAAGGTAGGAAGGAATGTTTACACATTTTCCGTTTACAAGTACATGCTTGTGGTCAACAATCTGACGAGCTTCTTTTCTTGTTCTTGCAAATCCCATACGGAATACTACATTGTCAAGTCTGCTCTCAAGAAGGATCATAAGGTTTGCACCAGTCTGTCCAGGCATTCTGTCAGCTTTGTCGTAGTAGTTGTGGAAAGGTTTTTCCAGAACTCCGTAGATGAATTTTGCTTTCTGTTTTTCTCTTAACTGTAAACCATACTCAGACATTTTACGATTTGCACGTTTTAACTGTCTTGTGGATTTTTTATCAATTCCTAAATAAATCGGATCCAGGCCAAGGGATCTGCATCTTTTCAGAACAGGCACTCTATTTACTGCCATTTCTCAAATACCTCCTAATATTCTAAATCAATTAGACTCTTCTGCGTTTTGGTGGGCGGCAACCGTTGTGTGGTACCGGAGTTACGTCGCGGATGCTTGTTACTTCCAGTCCGCAAGCCTGAAGGGCACGGATTGCAGCTTCACGTCCAGAACCTGGTCCTTTTACCATAACATCTACAGTTTTTAAACCATGAATAAGTGCAGCTTTTGTTGCAGTCTCAGCTGCCATCTGTGCTGCATAAGGAGTAGATTTTCTTGAACCTCTAAATCCAAGACCACCAGCACTTGCCCATGAAAGAGCGTTTCCTTCATTGTCAGTCAGAGTAACAATTGTATTGTTGAAAGAAGACTCAATATGTGCCTGTCCGTGTTCAACGTTTTTCTTGACACGACGTTTTGCAGTCGCTTTTTTAGTCACTTTAGCCATTTTAAAACTAACCTACACTTTCCTATTTATCAATCAAATATATGTTACAAGAAACACCATGTCCACTAAATTCATTTCCTCGCTTCGCTCGTCATTCATCAAGTGTCCATGCAAGCTTCCTCATAAGATCAGCCTACGCTTATCAAATGTTTAAAGCTTTATTTATTTCTTCTTATTAGCTACTGTTCTCTTAGGACCTTTACGTGTTCTGGCGTTGGTCTTAGTCTTCTGACCACGAACCGGAAGTCCTTTACGATGACGGATACCTCTGTAGCATCCGATTTCCTGCAGTCTCTTAATGTTGAGGGCGATTTCTCTACGAAGGTCACCTTCTACTGTCATTGTTTCATCAATAACTGCGCTGAGTCTCTTTACTTCGTCATCAGTCAGATCTCTGACACGTGTGTCAGGATTAACTTCTGCCTTTGCAAGGATTTTGTCTGCGCTTGGTCTACCAATACCATAAATGTAGGTAAGACCGATTTCAATACGTTTTTCTCTTGGTAAGTCTACACCAGCTATACGAGCCATGTACTGTTTCCTCCATCTTCTACTTTGAAAGTCCTTAATGCCTGTACATCACTTACCCTCGCGAATTCTCTCACTCAAGTAAGGTGAAATGGGATATATCGGACACATCACTTCCTTATTTCTCAGTTCCTAATTGGGGTGCCTCGGTAAAACACCCAGCTGCAATTGGCGAAAAGCAGCCTTTCCGAATTACTGCGGCCAACGGGCCAACGTTGCCTCTCGGTATTAGGCAATACATGCTAAAACTATCTTAACAGTCTGAACAACCCTTCCGGGCGTCTCACACTGCAGCCGCACGTTACACAAACTTTAAACTGTCAATCAACCCTGACGCTGTTTGTGTTTTGGATTCTCACAGATTACTCTGATAGATCCTTTTCTTTTAATGATCTTGCATTTTTCGCAGATCGGCTTTACAGATGATCTTACTTTCACTGGAAATCCTCCTTCCGTAAATTCATTAAAATCTGCAGTTTTTTGAGCGCACAAATACAATATACTCACGCGTTCGGCTTATATATTATCACAGCAAAATATAAAATGCAAGCACTTTTTTGAATAAAATCACATTTTTTTATTTTCTCCCCCATTCCCGCCTAATCATCCATCTATAAAAACTAGTTTTAATATCTATTCTGGAGCATGTTTGAAAAATCACAGCTAAACCTTCCCACTGCCAACACACAGCGTAGAAAAATAATTCATTTCATGTGCATTTGCAGGCATCTTAGATATTCTTAGGCGAAAAAAATCTGCGTTATGAGCCGACTGTATCACTGTCTGAGCGAAGTTTGCAACGGAGCGAGTTTGATAAGGCGGTTCATGCCTTTAGCAGATTTTTTTCACCTTAGAATATCTTAGATGCCGAAACCGCACATGAAATGAATTATTTTTATACGCGTCCCTTTCGACACACAAAAAAAGAGAACCAGATCCCTCCAGCTCTCTTTCTCATCACTGCACCAACTGCAGTCCAATATTTCTTACTTATCTCTCCAGATAATCCTGCCCTTAGACAGATCATACGGAGACAGTTCAATCGTAACTTTATCTCCAGGAAGAATACGAATAAAATTCATACGTAACTTACCACTGATATGTGCAAGCACCACATGTTTGTTCTCCAGTTCCACTTTAAACATCGCATTAGGCAGCTTTTCCAGAACAGTGCCTTCCACTTCGATTACATCTGCTTTTGACATTTTAAACCTCCTGTATGTCGTCCAATTATTTCGTAAGAGTCAGAATCTCCGGATCTCCGTCTGTAATAAGAATCGTATTCTCATAATGAGCAGAAAGAGAACCATCCATAGTTACAACAGTCCACTCATCATCCAGCCATGCCACATCTGCACGTCCCAGATTGATCATAGGCTCTACAGCAAGTGTCATACCCGGCATCAGACGAACTCCTCTTCGCTTCTGCGGAAAATTCGGGATCTGCGGATCCTCATGAAGGTGAGTGCCGATTCCATGTCCAACCAGGTCGCGGACAATCCCATAATGATATTTGGCAGCATGAGCACCGATTGCCTTGGAAATATCATTCAGATGATTTCCCGCACGTGCGGCCTTGAGTCCCTCAAAGAAACACTCTCTGGTCACATCCATCAGCTTACGTGCCTGCGGTGAAACTTCACCGACAGCATAAGTCCTCGCTGCATCAGAATGATACCCCTTATAAATAAGACCGGCATCAATCTTTACAAGATCTCCCTCCTGAATGATCTTCTCTTCAGACGGGATCCCATGAACTACCTCATCATTCAGACTGATACAGAATGACGCCGGAAACCCTCCGTAGTTCAGGAAATTCGGGATGCATCCCAGATCACGTATCATCTGTTCTCCGATACGGTCAATCTCCTTTGTGCTCACTCCCGGTTTAATGTAAGGGATCAGACCATCATGCACTTTTTCAAGCAGATGACCTGCCTCCCTCATAAGTTCAATTTCATGTTCTGTCTTGATAGAAACCGACATTTTACCTCCAGATGGTGTTTAAAAACACCCAATTACTCTCCCAGGATGGCAACAATATCTGCAAATACTTCTTCAAGATCTTTTGTACCATCCACTGATTTTAAAATTCCCTCTTTAGTATAATAATCGATCAGCGGCTGTGTCTGCTCATGATATACGTTAAGACGTTTCTGAACTGTTTCAGGCTGGTCATCATCACGAAGCACCAGTTTCTCTCCACAGGTATCACAAACGCCCTCAACCTTCGGTGCTGCATGTACAACATGATAAGTAGCACCACATTTCAGGCAGGCACGTCTTCCGGACATACGGTTTACAATATTGGAATCCGGAACATCCACATCGATTGCATAATCAACTTTACTTCCCAGTTTGTTCAGAGCCTCTGTTAAGCACTCTGCCTGAGGAATTGTTCTTGGAAAACCATCCAGCACATAACCATTTGCTGCATCCGGCTGTTGTATTCTGTCCACAACCAGATCACAGGTCAGTTCATCAGGTACGAGAAGTCCCTGATCCATATAAGTTTTTGCTTTTTTACCCAGTTCTGTTCCATTTTTAATGTTTGCGCGGAAAATATCTCCGGTAGAAATATGCGGAATCTGATATTTCGCAGCAATTTTCTTCGCCTGAGTCCCTTTTCCTGCCCCCGGTGCACCCAACATAATGATTTTCATAAGTTATACCCTCCGTTTTCTTTTTTAGCAAATCAAGGCTGTGATGCCATGCACCACAACCTCTCATTTTTAATTGTTCAGAAAGCCTTTGTAATTACGTACGAGAAGCTGTGACTCAATCTGTTTCACAGTTTCGAGGATAACACCAACAATAATGATGATAGATGTACCACCGAATGAAACATTCGCTCCGAATACACCATTAAAGATGAACGGAATCACGCACACAATGATAAGACCTACTGCACCTATAAATATAATATAATTTAAGATATTAGTCAAATAGTCTGACGTAGGTTTTCCAGGACGAATACCCGGAATAAATCCACCCTGCTTTTTGATATTATCTGCTACTTCCAGAGGATTGAATGTAATGGAAGTATAGAAATATGCAAAGAAAACACAAAGTACGATGTAAAGAACCAATCCCCATGTATACTGGAGCTGTTTCGGATTACACCAGTTATTGGAAGAAAGACCACGAATAATCTCACTTCCGATTCCTGTACCATTACCTTTTCCTGTTAACTGCGCAATGACAGCCGGGAAAGACATAATGGAGGATGCAAAGATTACCGGGATAACACCGGCGGTGTTAACCTTCAGCGGAATATTGGTGGACTGACCGCCCATCAGCTTTCTTCCAACCATTTTCTTGGAATACTGAACCGGAATTCTTCTCTCTGCTCCGTTAAGGATAAGTACCAGAACTACTACCAGAAGAATAACGGCTGCAATGATCAGTCCTGCAAGAGTACCCTTTGCAATCGTTTTTCCTTTAATAAAGTTCTCATACAGTAATGTCAGGTCGCTTGGTACTCTGGAAATGATATTAATGGTAAGTACGATGGAAATACCATTTCCAACGCCTTTTTCCGTAATACGCTCACCGAGCCACATCAGCATAGCTGAACCGGCTGTAAGGCAGGCAACAACTACAACACCTTTAAAGAAGTCCAGATTCGGAATCATACCCTGACGTCCGAATCCGATTGCCATTGCGATTGACTCAAATAAAGCAAGACCTACGGTCACATAACGTGTGATCGCAGTCATCTTCTTTCTTCCCTCTTCACCATCTCTCTGCATTTCTTCCAGTGCCGGAATTGCAATGGTAAGAAGCTGAATGATAATGGAAGATGTAATATATGGTGTGATGTTTAATGCGAAAATTGACATTCTTTCAAATGAACCACCGGTAAATGCATCAAAGAAATTGAATGCATCACCGGCATTGCTGCTGAACCACTGTTTGAAGAAATCACTGTCAACTCCCGGTACCGGAATCTGGCAGCCGATACGGATGATAAAAATCATCCATATCAGATACAACAGCTTGCGTCTCATTTCTTTCACTCTAAAAACATTTTTAAGAGTTTCAAACATTAGATCACCTCTACTGTACCACCAGCAGCTTCAATTTTTGATTTTGCAGTCTCGCTGACAGCATTTACTTTGACATTAAGTTTCTTTGTCAGCTCACCGTTTCCAAGAATTTTAACGCCATCAGCGATCTTGGAGATTGCACCGCTTGCAAGTAAGCTTTCTGCTGTAACTTCTGCACCATCTTCAAAACGGTTCAGTACGTCAACGTTGATTGCAATAATCTCTTTTGTATTTCTGTTTTTGAATCCTCTCTTAGGCAGACGTCTGTATAAAGGCATCTGACCACCTTCAAATCCCGGTTTCTTGTGACCGGAACGAGCTAACTGTCCTTTGTGTCCTTTACCGGCTGTTTTACCGTTTCCAGAACCATGTCCACGGCCTCTTCTGAAGTTATCGCTGTGCTTAGAACCTTCTGCTGGTCTTAAGTTTGATAATTCCATGTTGGCACCTCCTTATTATTATTTCAAATCTATAAGTTCAGATTGTATTGTGTCTGAATATGTTTCTGTATGCTCCTGCCATTCTCTGCGAATAACAGGTTCATATCAGATCCATATCAGAATTCTCTCTGGTTAAATCGCAATTAAGCTTCTTCAACCTTTACCAGGTGCTGTACCTGCTGAATCATTCCTCTTGTTGCTGCGTTATCCGGCATTTCAACTGTTTTGTGCATTTTTGTAAGACCCATAGCTGCAACAGTTTTTTTGTGTTTCGGAACTGCACCAATAGGAGATTTTACTAATGTAACTTTTAATGTGTTTGCCATTTTTGTATTTCCTCCTTAAGCCAGAATCTCATCAACAGATTTTCCGCGAAGTCTAGCAACTTCTTCCGGAGTTTTTAACTGTCTTAAGCCTTCGATTGTTGCAAGAACAACGTTCTGTTTGTTTCTGGATCCCATACATTTTGTACGGATGTTTTTGATACCAGCTAACTCGATTACCGCACGGGCAGGACCGCCGGCGATAACTCCAGTACCTTCCGGAGCTCTCTTCAGAAGCATTTCAGCACTTCCGTATTTTCCAACGAAGTCATGTGTAATAGAGTTGTTTTCGTCTCTTGCTACTGTTACTAATTTCTTAATAGCATCCTCTTTTCCTTTGCGGATCGCTTCAGGAATTTCGGCTGCTTTACCTAAACCTGCACCAACGTGTCCGTTGCCGTCACCTACAACAACTAAAGCTGTGAAACGGAAGTTACGACCACCTTTAACAACCTTGGTAACACGCTTGATTGATACTACTTTATCTTCTAATTCTAACTGACTAGCATCAATAAGATTACGTTTCATGTGTTTCGCTCCTCCTTATTAGAATTTCAGCCCAGCTTCTCTTGCTGCGTCTGCCAGTGCTTTAACTTTACCGTGGTAGATATAGCCTCCTCTGTCGAAAACAACGCTTTCGATGCCAGCTTCAACAGCTTTCTTACCAATAACGGTTCCTAAATGTGCAGCAGCTGCTACATCATCAGTGTTCTCTAACTCAGCTCTTACTTCTTTCTGAAGAGTAGAAGCAGATACTAAAGTTTTTCCTACAGTGTCATCAATGATCTGAGCATAAATATGCTTGTTGGAACGAAATACTGCTAAACGTGGTGTTGTTGCAGTTCCGTTTAAATGATGACGTAATCTTCTATGCTTATTCTCACGAATTTTCGCTCTAGATGCCTTATTTACCATTTTCTCACCCTCCTGAATTATTTCTTACCAGTCTTACCAACTTTACGTCTGATAACTTCATCAACATACTTAATACCTTTACCTTTGTATGGCTCAGGTCTTCTCTTGTCTCTGATCTCAGCTGCAAACTGGCCGACTTTTTCTTTGCTGATACCGGATACGATAATCTTGTTACCATCTACTTTGGTTTCGATTCCGTCTGGATCTTCCATTTCTACCGGATGAGAATATCCAAGGCTAAGCACAAGCTTTTTGCCCTGTTTTGCTGCTTTATAACCTACACCGTTAACTTCAAGCTCTTTTGTATAGCCTTCGCTTACACCAACAACCATGTTGTGGATCAAGCTTCTTGTTAAACCGTGAAGAGATTTCATTTTCTTTAAGTCGTTTGGTCTGGATACTACTACATGACCATCTTCGACTTTGATTTCCATTTCTGTAGGAAGTGCTCTTTCGAGAGTTCCTTTTGGTCCTTTTACAGTTACTACGTTGCCTTCAGCGACAGTTACTTCTACGCCTGCAGGAATAGCAACCGGAAGTCTACCAATTCGTGACATATGTTTGTCCTCCTTACTTAGATTATCGGAGAGGATGTTTCATCCTCTCTGTTTTCAGTTTGTTCTCTATAAAAAATCTTGGTTCAA
>NZ_JBWJVQ010000016.1:0-8798 GCF_056339875.1 Blautia sp. ZXY-1-C6 | reverse complement strand
CTGGATTTATTTAATTATCTTTGTGAGAATAACCTACTAAACTACGAGGATTTTCAGAAGCATATCGCAGATATGGACGGTTCCGTTGCCTCCGCCTGGGACAAGATTGATGAAATCGGCCAGCAGATACAGACGAAACAGCTGATCAAAAAACAATGCTCCGCTTACCGCGCTTTCAGGGAAATCGTAGAAAATGAAAAAAATACCTAAAATCCTGCCCTCTATCGCGGACAACATCAGAAAGAGTATGAGCTTCACATTACCAGCAAAGAGGCCCTGAAGGAGCTCGGCGTAAAGGCTCTGCCAAAGCCGGAGAAACTGGACGCACAGATTGAAAAATTAGAAGCTGAACAGGCCACCGCCCGAGACGAATGGAAAAAACTCCGGAAACAGCAGGATATCCATCTTCACTCTGAAAATGTTGAGGAGCAGATACCGTCTGCGCCTGATATTTCCCAGAACCAGGAGACGCTCCATCCAGCATTTGCTTCAAGAAGCAACGCTGTTGTTAAAAATAATAATCACGAAAAATCATAACGTATTTATATCAAAAGAAGGAGAAAATTTCAACATAACTATTGGAAAAAGGATTAAGATATGCAGAAAATTCAGAGCTATGACCGGTAATCAACTTGGCCGCGCCATCGGTCTGAACAAAGCCTTCGGCACAAGAATTACTCAATACGAAACGAATGCCCGGATTCCCAGACCGGAAATTTTAAAAAAATTGCAGATGTTCTTAACATTAGTCTGCTTTCAATCTCACCGCTCTTCGGAGACATGCCGGAGGAATTTATGGAAATCCTGTTCTGGCTGGATGAAGAATTCTGGATTGCCTTTTCCCACCGCCATACACTTCCATCACGCATATTAATCGGAATCAGGACTTTCTCACCGGCATGAGCAGCAATCGTACTTTTCCTTAAGATCATCTCATCCGTATCAATGTAATTGTGGATAGTATGAAATACCTTCTGGCACTTCATTCTTATCTTTTCCAAAACACTCTCCACCATTTCTTCACGGTTCTAGCAGGCAAAGCTCTGGCATATCTCTACATCATGCAGATAATCATCCGGATAGTTTCCATACTGACCGATCCCCGCTACATAAACCGCTGCCCATATATAGTCTTTCTTTAGTATTTCCCGTTTTTTTTAAAACACCATTTACCATACATTTATCAAATAAACAAATGCAGGAAGTAGATTCTAAAAACTCTACTTCCTGCATCTGTCATTTTTATCTTATATCCATTTTACAATTTTGCATATAAAGCATTAATTTTCGCCCGAGTAGCAGGTCCAATAATTCCGTCAACGGATAAACCATTTGCTTTCTGAAATTTGCAAACAGCGTTATATGTTCCCTGTCCAAAAATTCCATCTGCGCCAGAGGAACCACAACTGTACCCTAAAGCAATAAGTTTTTTCTGCATATTTTTCACATCAGTTCCGCTTGAGCCCATAGACAGATTTGTGCCGGAACTACTTCCTCCTAAATTTGAATATGCGGAATTTATTTTAGATCGTGTCGTAGGCCCAATAACACCATCCACCGTCAAGCCATGGTCTCTCTGAAAATTGCAAACGGCATTATATGTTCCCTGTCCGAAAGACCCATCTGCACCTGAGGAACCACAACTATAGCCTAATGCAATAAGCTTTTTCTGCATATCCTTCACATCAGTTCCACTTGAACCCATAGAGAGGTTTGTGCTGGAACCAGATCCACTTCCATATGCCGGTCTGCAAAACGAAGCCTTGGGAGAACCAACAGTACGATTAGTTGTTCTTACCTGATCTTTAGAATTTCCATCAATTGTTACATACGTATTTCCGCTGACTGACTTAACAATACCAACATGACCATAAGTTCCCCCCGCAGACGTAGTAATAATTGCGAGGTCTCCGACCTTCGGGCTTGAATAAACACGTCCTAATGAATTATAATATCTCCAAATTTCATAGACAGATGCTGTTTTTCCGCCTCCATAAAAAATGCTAGATGCGCCGGAATGTTTAAACACCCACCATACGAACACTGCACACCACGGATAAGCATCACCATTTACCGCCTTTCCATAATACTCCGTATTGTACTTTACGTTGTTATTGCCGGTTTCTTTTACTCCAATCTCATTGCTCGCTGTTTTGATAATTGTACTCGCTGTTGCCATATTATATTACCTCCGTTTTTTATTTGTGATAACCGGTTATCTGTCTTATATAAAGTAACTTACAGGCGAAATGTAAACCATTATTTTCATTAAAAACAAATATTCAAAAATAACCGAAATCCTACTCATTTCTAAAACATATTTCGATAAGTCAAAATTACAATTTTCACACTTTAATTGATATAATATTCAACAACTAAACAAGGAGGCCATTTAACCATGAATAATGTAAAAATTCTATGTATCGCAGGCAGTATCGTACTCGGTAGTATATTGCTATCCGGACAAGCTTTTGGCAAAGCCCCCTCAGATCTAATCACCCTTTCCGCCCCTAAGGAGCCTGAGGGGCAACATGTATCTTATGATATAGATGGTTCCGGCTCTTATTATGACAGTGAGTCAGATACAACTTACTATTTTGTCAAGGGGATTGTCACTTCTTATTCTAATCATACCAAAACCTTTTCACTGACTTCCGACGTCGGTGAAACTTATGAGTTACCGGCAGATACGGATATTAATATAACCGACTATCTCAACACAGAAGCACATATATGGTACTCAGAAGACTCTCAAAAAAACTTAAAATTACTTGTGTTCTCTCCTCAAATTTTTTGGGAACATATTAATGAGCTGGAATCAGATGAACAAATTCCGGATGGTGCCACAGAAATCGATGGGACTCTTTCAAAATATATCTCTTTCTGGTTAACAGAAGATAAAATAGATGTTACTCTCTTATTTGTTGAGGACAACGATGGAAACACTCATATATATGCAGAGGATAACACATGCAATAATTGTAATAGTTCTGTTTTTGGCAAAACAATCGGCGACTATATCAAGTTATATGAAGATATGCATTTAAATTCTCAAGTATATGATGATTTTAATGTTGCATATCTTATATCAGAAGCATCATCTTGACTTACCCAAATGTCTGGTTGAGAACCTGATGTTTTTTACATCAAACATATCATATATTTTAAATGCCGCAGCCAATATTTTCAAAGGCTGCGGCATTTTTGACTTAATTTTTCTTTCAAACATGTTGCTTCTTCTTTTGACTGCTGCAAATATGTTTATGTCACAAATTCAAGCAATATTCAGCACTTACTATTTATGTAAAAAATCATTTCAGAAATTGATATATTTTTTTCTTTTCTCTGTTTACATATTGACGGCTAAAGTGTAAGAAAGATGCGATTTCACTATCTGACCACCCTAAAATCAAGTATTTTAAAATATCCCTTTGGTTTGAAGTCATTTTTAAGGTTATATTTTTCAGATCAAATGCTAATTCCACAGATGAATAATCCGCTCTATAGCTTTCTTGTAAATCACCTTCATTATCCATATATGCACATTCGTATTTTTCTTTTTTTAAGTTTCTCTTGCAAAGATGAGCAAATTTATATTTCACTGAATTGGTAATGAATTTCAAGCACTGATAATCGTCTTCACAAGTGGCGATTGTTTTTACTGCTTCTATAATTGCCAAATTCAATTCTTGAGTTGCGTCATCCCAATCTAGAAAGAATATTTTTTTTGCATATGATTTTACTAAAGGTTCCATTATGCAAAGTAAGCTTTGCATGTATTTTGAATCATTTTTTGCCTGTATAACCAAATCTTTATATCCCTGCATCATATACCCTTTTATTTTTTAAAGAGTATCTGGGCATAAAAATGTAAACTTATTTTTTATTTTTTTGTTCAGAATCAAAGGTTTCTTATATCTATAAAAAAAGGAATATTGTATTTAAACAATATTCCCAATTTCCATCCTGCATATAATCCTCACTACAGAAGCTATATATTTTACAGCTGCTTCCCGCCATCATTACCAAAAATACTTTCAAAATCTATTTTTACAATCTTTTTTGGGTTATTCTTATTATTTTTACTCATCAAAATATTCCTGATACCAGAACAAAAACGCCAGCACCGTCCAGATTTTCCGGCTGTTGTCCTTCTTTCCCGCGTGATGCTCCTCCAGAAGCGCCGTCAGCTTTTCCGTGTGGAAATACTGACGGGATATGGGGCTTTGAAACATTTTTTTAACTCTCCCGTACCAGTCGTCGTCCCGCAGCCAGACACGGACAGGCACCGGAAATCCCAGCTTTTTCCGCGCGGCCGTGTCTTCCGGGATGTATTTCCGGGCCACCTTCCTAAACAGATACTTCGTCTTTCCGTGGGCAAATTTTGCCTCCGGCGGAAGTGTCCGGACAGCCTCGAACACATCCCGGTCCAGGAAGGGCACGCGCACCTCCAGCGAATGGGCCATGCTCATGCGGTCGGTTTTCTGCAAAATATCCCCGGCCAGCCAGTATTTCAGGTCGATGTTCTGCATTTTCTCCGGGTCGGAAAGCCCGGCGGCTTCTTCATAAGTCTTTCGCAGAAACTCCTGACAGGACGGCGTGTCGGTCGGATTTTTCAAAAGCTCCCGGCGCTCCTCGTCGGTGAAAATATGGGCGTTCCCGATAAACCGTTCCTCCACCCGTTGGCCGGCCCGGATCAGAAAGCTCTTGCCGCGGCGGTCCGGCAGTTTTTTCGCCTGCCGGGAAACCGCACGCCGGATCTTTTCAGGAATCCAGGCCACTTTCTGAAGAGCCAGAGGCTCCCGGTAGATATTATAACCGCCAAATAGTTCGTCCGCACCCTCCCCGGAGAGCACCACCTTCACATAACGAGACGCCTTGGCAGCCAAAAAATACATGGCGACGGCAGAAGCATCACCGCTGGGCTCGTCGAGGGCGTACATTACCTTTGGAAGCACATCCCAGAACTCCTTTTTCCCGATAGTATGCATGTGATAAGAAAGATGCGCATACCGGGCCACCTCCCTGGCCCTGTTTTCCTCGTTGTAGCCGCTGTTCCCATCCAGAAATCCCACCGTAAACGCCATTTTTGCCCCGGACAACACGGCAATAAAACCCGAATCCACACCGCCGGACAAGAAAGTTCCCACTTCCACATCACTGACCATATGGCGGCGGACGGATTTTTTAAGCACGCTCTCCAGTTTTTTCTCCATATCCGCCAGCGAACACCCCGCCTCGGGCTGTAGCTTCGGCTGAAAATATCTGCAGATTTCATACTTTCCCTGGCGGTAAAACAGCATACAGCCCGGCGGAAGGCGGTAGATTCCCTCAAAAAAAGTTTCCTCCAGCACGGAATACTGAAAAGAAAGATACTGCTCCAGCGCCCGTTCATTCAACTTTTTCGGGACGCCCGGGAACTGCAGGATGCTCTTAATCTCCGACGCAAACACGAAATTTCCATCCACCACTGTGTAAAACAACGGCTTGATTCCGAAAAAATCCCTCGCCAGCATCAGTTCTTCTTTTTTCTCATTCCAGACGGCGAAGGCAAACATTCCACGAAGCTGCTCCACAAACGCCGGACCATAAGCCTCAAGACCATTCACCAGCGTCTCCGTGTCCGAGCGGGTGACAAAAAGAATCTTCTTTTCCCGTTCCATCTGCTCCCGCAGTTCCTGGTAATTATAGATTTCTCCGTTAAACACCACTGTCAGGTTCTGACTGCTGCTTTTCATAGGCTGCAGGCCGCCTTCCAGGTCGATGATACTCAGGCGGCGAAATCCAAGGGCCACGCTGTCATTTACAAAACTGCCCTGCGCATCTGGACCTCGATGTACCAGCTTTTCCTTCATTTTTTCCACAATCTCTCTTTTGTTCTTTTTCTTTCCGAAAAATCCACAAATTCCGCACATGCTTTTCTCCATCTCGTATAATAAGTTTGTAAGCAAGAGAAATCTCTTACAGACTTATTTCTTTTTATGGTATAGAGGTAAGGACATCTAAGAGGTATTCCCCTCATCCCATTCCCATCTATACAGTCAATAGTTACATTGACATATCGTTTATCCTTGTTGTCAACCTTTACTTCTTTATTTTACCTCATATAACACCCCATAATATATTTCTGGCACTAACAACACCTAAAAGTCTTCCAACAGTAACAACTGTCTCATTTTCATTCTCAAAAGTCATTGCGCAGTAGCATACGGTACAGCCCAAGGGCTTTTTTCGTTTTCAGCCATCAAATTTGCTCTTCATCACTTGCCGAACATGAATCCTGCTTTTGCACTTCTGCTCATTGGATTTCACGGCACTTTTTTGTCAAAAATCTTGATTAGCGGTTTACATTTTGAGACTATTTTTCTCCTTATAAAATGAATTTGCAAATTCCAAAATTTCAAAAGGAGAAAAAACACAATGACAGATCATGAAAAACTTGTAATGCGAAATATTATTTATGCAGTGGAAACTGGCGGACAAGTATATGGACAAAAGGACTATGCTGATTTTACGGAAGCATATACCAACAGTTCTGCGGAACATGCGATCACAATCGGTGCCGGACAGTGGTATGGCAATGAGGCTCGTACACTTCTTCTTAAGATTAAAACTACTGATGCCGCAACTTTCAGCAAGTATGATACGGCCGGTGTCGCGGCGGATCTTAATAAAACAGACTGGTCAAACTATCAGCTCTCAAAAACCTCGGCAAAAGCGAAGGCAATTGTACATATTATCAATTCAACAGTTGGTCATCGCTGCCAGGATCAGCTTATGGATGGACAGATGGAAACTTATGTGAAGGAAGCAGCTTCTCTGGGCGTTACAGCAATGGATGCCAAAATGATGTGTGCAAATTTTCGCCATCAGGGTGGACTTTCTGCGGTGAAAAGGATTCTTGCCAAGACTACAAAGCCTTACACACTGGATCATCTTTATACTGCCTGCCAGACAGATACCGGAAATCAGGTCGGAGCATATAAGAGCCGACAGAAAATGGTATATAATGCATTAAAGACCTATATCACTAATTATAAGGTGACAGCATCCGATGCAATTCAGGCAGCGATAAATATTGCAAAAGCAGAAATCGGTTATCGTGAGAAAGCATCGAATGCAAATCTTGACAGCAAGACCGCAAATGCAGGAACCGCTAATTATACAAAGTATTGGCGGGATGTTGCACCAGAATACCAGGGTCAGGCATGGTGTGCCTGCTTTATAAGCTGGGTATTTATGAAAGCCTTTAACAAGTCGAAGGCTTCGGAATTATTAAAGCATTGGCCGTATATAAGTGTTCCAAACATTTCAACCAAATTTACCAATTATTCTACGCCGAAAGCTGGAGACATCGTAATGTATCATAATGGGTCGGTATTTAATCATACTGGACTTGTTATTGCTGTTAGTGGTAATTCTTATACTACCATTGAAGGCAATACAAATGACGGTTCCGGTGTGGTAGCTGAAGGGATCGGCGTATATCAGAGAAACCGTACATTGAGTGCGTCCTCCGGTACAAGATTCGCCAGGCCGGATTATAGTATTATTAATTCCATTAATAACTCTGGCGAAACAACAACTCCTTCTACCTGGACAACGAAAAGCACTGGGGTATGTACTGGAGATGGCGTTTATGTACGTCAGACGCCAGGCGGAGCCATCATGGGTACGGTATCAAAGGGAACCAGCCTTGAGCTAGATGGAACCACCTCTGGTGTATGGGTTCATGTGAAAGTGTCTGGAATCGGAATCGGTTATATGCATCAGGATTATGTAGGCAAAGGAACTGCTTCCACAGGTTCCTCCGCAGTTAAAACAGCTCAGACTGCATTGAACTCAAAGTTCAAAGCCGGATTGACTGTAGACGGTATCTGGGGATCTGCGAGTCAGAAAGCATATATTAAAGCAATCCAGACTGCACTTAATTCCGTATACGGCACTGGCCTTACAACCGATGGCATCTGGGGAACAAACACATCCAATGCCTGTGCTGCTCATGTGCTTTCAGAAGGGGCCAATAACCTTTATGTCGGAGTTCTGCAGATTGGTCTTTATGCTCATGGTATTACCCTGAATAACGGGATTGATAATGCCTTTGGAGCCGCCACAAAGCAAGGTGTGAAAAAATTCCAGACTTCTAAGAGATTAACTGCGGATGGAATTGCGGGAAGAGATACTTTTGCAAAGCTTGCAGGTGTTTAACGATTTTTGAACATGCGCCTGACGAGCGCACCTGAGAAAAAGGCGCTGCATATGCAGTGCCTTTTCCGAGAAAATGCGAGAAAATCTAATATTCACTGGGAGAGGTATCTTCAAAATCTTCGTTTTCCGATTCACTCACATCAGGTACATATTCGTCGGTCATTTTCTGCGCTTCCTCTAATGTACTGGAAGGTAAATATTCCTCCCCATCACTCGTAAGCATGATTACTATATTAACGTTATTCTGACTATAATACTCCAGGTCAACATTCAGTCCGGATCGTACAGCACTCCCATTAGCTATATTCAGGACGGCGTTTTCTATATTAAAAACCATATTATAATAATTTCCTGATTCGCCCACTTCTACTGTTATCGTATTTTCATCGGAATACAGAATATTACCAGTGATATATTGGATATCATAAGTTTCTTCCTGTGCAGATTCCTGATCTGCGGGATCTCCCTGGCTTTGGTAAATTTCCGCTTCTGCGTTATTTCCAGACTGTTGATTCTGCACACTGTCTCCTGGATTTGCTGCCACAGCTGTGGGCGTTGGCTTCCTGGTAACAGCCGTAGTAAGATTTGGA
>NZ_JBWJVQ010000015.1:0-2258 GCF_056339875.1 Blautia sp. ZXY-1-C6 | reverse complement strand
TGTTGAAGATTCCAATAGTTCTGAAAATGCTGGCAATCCTGTCCCGGAAAGAAATGCAGAAAACAGAAAAACCTCTGCCGAATTTTCCCCCTTCTCCGATGGCGAACTGATTTCTGCATGGAAGATACACCTTGATGACCTGAAGCATTTTCCGCGGCATTACTGTGCACTGCGCAATAACCGTTTTCTCCAGTATGGGCATTATAATTTCGGATATTTGCTTTTAGGACAAAGAAATAACGGACAGTATATCCTCGGCGTTCCCGGCGTTTATAATCAGCAGGAACGCTTTATGGCAAATATGTTTGGCTTTCCTTACTTCAAAGAAAGCAGCTATATAGAGATTCCAAAAATGCGCGGCGGTTACTGGTATCGTTTAATCGATGCCCCGGATTCCCACAGATAAAATCGTCTTTTGAAGAATCTTCTGAAAATTCTGAAGTTCTTCAAAAGTATAGCTTCCATATCCAGGCCTGAGGACTCCATCTGAGTCCTTATAAGCCTGCAGATAATATTCTTTCGCTCCTGCCAGCCACCCGGCGATTTCTTCAAAATCCTTCTGCGTATGCAGTTCCCGTACTACTGTTGTTCTGAATTCATAGTCCAGATTCCCATGCAGCAGAAAATCTGCTGTCTCAAAAATACTGTCCATATCAGGCTTTTCTATTCCGGTCAGATTTCCATAGTTATCCGGACAGGCTTTGATATCCATAGCTACTTTATCGATCAGTCCGGCTTCTGCCAGATGTTTTACAATCTTCGGACGTGAGCCATTGGTGTCCAGTTTAACAGCATAGCCCAGCTCTTTGATTTTTCCCAGAAATTCCTCCAGACCATCTGACAGTGTAGGTTCCCCTCCTGAAATGCAGACCCCGTCCAGAATCCCCTTTCTTTTTTTCAAAAAAGTCAAAAGTTCCTCCTGACTGTAATCCGGCTGTTCTCCGGGAGCCACAACCAATATACCATTCTGGCAGAACGGACAGCGGAAATTGCATCCACCCAGAAATATAGTACTGGCTACCTTTCCCGGATAGTCCAGCAATGTCGTTTTATTAAAGCCACAGATTCTCATTGTTTATCTCCATTCCAATTATATTTTACCGTATATAAATCTGATATATCATTTTATCATCAGGCATCTGAATCCTCAAGTTAAACCACCTATGTTATAGCAATCCGGGCAAAAATCCGAAAAAAAGAACCCTGTTTTACCAGAGTTCTTAATCACATTATTGTTTTGTTATCAGTTCAACTGATAAACCTCAGCAGATTGAAGTCCGAAGCTTAATGCTTCTGAATGGCTGTCACAATAAATATCAACATGTCCATAAGGTGTTCCCAGATCCTCTACTGTGTATACATTTCCGTTGATCAGAAGTTGTGTTCCAAATGGTACTCCCGCCATAGCTACAGTACGTCCTGCTGTCGGAACTGTTCCGCTGGCTGTCAGGTTACCTGCTGTACCGCAGCACTGTGCACAGTTGCAATATGCAGTCAGTGTAAAGTTGCCAAGGTATTTTCCCTGACCGGAAGAACTTTCTGAGGATGCCTGGCTGTCAGATGTATCTTCTGATTCATTGCTGTCAGAGTCTCCCTCATAGAAATCTGCATCGTTCTCTTCGTATGTATCTTCATCATCAGAATCTTCTGAATCTTCAGAAGTATCCTCAAATCCTTCAGTCTCCGAAGAATCCTGACTGTCCGAAGAGTCTTCCTCATAGGAATCTGTATCTTCTTCATAATCATCAGAACTCTCTTCTGCATCCTGTTCCTGTGCCGCTGCCGCCTCTGCTTCGGCCTGTGCCTGCGCTGCCTCTCTGGCTGCTTTTTCCTCTTCTGCCTGCTGCACAAGCTGAGCAATGCTGTTATCTGCATTGTTGATTTCTGCAGTCAGTGCTGCTGCTTCTTCCTGGCTTGCGCTGATCTGGCTTACATAGGAAGAGATGTTATCACTTGTGCTTGCTGCAAGATTCTGAACCTCCTGCTGTTTGGCCGCTCTCTCTTCAAGAAGCTGATCAATAGCAGCCTTCTCTTCCTCAGCAGTTGTTTCCTGATCTTTGATAGTGTTCTGAAGGTTCTCGCATTTCTCCAGCATAGTCCTGTCATACTGGGAAATCTTCGCAACACTCTCTGCATTGTTGAGGAACTCAGAAAGATCCTTAGATGACAGCAAAGTCTCTAATGCAGATGTACCGCCATTCTCATACATATACTGGATGCGGAGCTTCATATCATCATATTGTTTATTTAATGCCTTC
>NZ_JBWJVQ010000014.1:0-10536 GCF_056339875.1 Blautia sp. ZXY-1-C6 | reverse complement strand
TGTAAGAAGATATACCTTTCTTATAGCATATGTTTTAGGCAAATATTGAATAGTATCAATCAAAAGAGAGTATGCTTCCCTCTCTCTTCCTGTTAATTGATACAGCAAAGGCAAATATACCTTCATTTCCCGTGGCCCTTCAGTATCTAAATTATCTCCAAAATATTCTGATATATGTATCATTTCACTCAGGTAATCAGTTATTGTATTTGTTATATATAAGCGATATCCCAATTTTTTTTCTAAAATATTTTGTATCATTTGAATATACTCATTGTGATCAAGTTGCGCAACTTCTTTTGAATCTATCTTAATCAACTCATCAAGTACATATTCGATTTTATAATAATAAAAAATCCCTAATTCAATTAGGTAATCTACAATCCTCATTCTTACAAAACATTCTTTTGCATTATCTTCATTGTCCATTTCTCTAATATCTTTAGCAGTCATTATTAAATATGGAAACACATTATCTTCCAATTTTTTCATATATTTTAGATTTTTTTGAATCATAGGAAAGTAAACACCCACATTTTTCGGATTACTTCTAGAAATTTTTCTTAAAAATTCAGATTTATAATTTCCCCAAATATAGTTCTGAATTTCTATCATACTTATTGGCGGAATATATTCCCAATCATCTCCAAATTCAGACCACATTGCTTTTACTTCTGCTGCCTCTAGCATCTTTTTTTCATATAATCCATTAGCCAGTTCAATAATCATTTCTCTATCCGGACAACAATTCAATTGATTGTAAAACCATATTTGAATGTTTTCACAACAATAAATATTAACTATTTGACATATTGCAAGCAAAAAATCGTACATTCCATAAGTATTTAAAGATATGAGAAGTTTTTTTAATTCTATGTTTTTCTGTTCAATACACTGACAAATATCTTCCACAGACCATATGCCACCATATCTGTTTAAATCCATAATAATAAAGCCAATTTCTGAACTAACTATTTTTTCATAAAGACTTATTTCTTCCATAAAATCTTTCCTCGTATAATAAGTTTGTAAGTAAGAGAAATCACTTACAGACTTATTTCTTTTTATGGTATAGAGGTAAGGACATCTAAGAGGAATTCCCCTCATCCCTATTCCCATCTATACAGTCAATTGTTGCTGATTTCTCAACTTGTCACTAATCAGATTTGCTCCCATGTCACAGATCTACTAAGTTTTGTCTTTAATTTCCAGCCTGAAATAGCCCTAAAAGCATCTTAGGCTGGAAATTAAGGCAAACCCAAAAGTTTATCAAAATTCAGCAATCCATCTATATCAGTTAAGGCATCATAAATATTATCCCCTCTATTTTCTAATTCTGAAAAACATTCCAGCATAATATTAGTAATTCGCTCCTCATAACGAACTACAGTTTTCTCCAACATCTTGTTAAACTCTTTTTCATTTCCTTCAAAATAAAGTCCTGCATAGTTACGCAAAAATCCAATCCTTATTGATGTCGATGCTTCAAATGACTTCTCTGTTACATACATATGTTGCATAGCTAACAATTGTAGATTCATCATTTCCAAAAACAAAGCCTTTCCCGCCAAAAGTTTACGGTTTAAACTATTCGGGTAATTCTCTGAAACATATGAAAAAGTTAGTGCATATGCAATAGCGTCTGCAAAACATTCTTCCAATATTTCATTGTTTTCATTAACAAGATACCTTTGCTCACGAATTAATTCAACATACTCTTTTGATTTGAATTTTTTTTCATATTCTTCATACAAATCACATAAAATAGCCTTAATATTTTCTAAAAACTGAGTCCACTCTGCATCAGGATTAATGTTTAATATATTTTCGTTATTTTTACGTCCTAACACTTTATAAATCCAATGTCCTAATTCATGTCCAATAACATATCGTTTCTGAATGTCTATGATAAAATCCAACTCCACTTGTTTTTCAATGTTCACATCAAATGATCCCAGAGCAATTTTATTCATTCCATAATATGATACTAAAACCTTGTTATTTTCTAACACTGCATCTTCCGCAAATAACTCATATGAAAGCTTCCAAATATCATGTGCAGACTCCCCATCATCAAGGTAAAGTGCATCAAGTAATCGATTAATCTGATTTAAATGACAATCATATAAGATATAATACTTATAACTATTTTCGTAAAGCCTTACCGGCAAAACTGTGCTGTATTTATTATAAGTATCACATATAATAAATGAAGGCATAAATTCTTCAACATATTGATTTATAATTGCAGACAAACAATCGTTAAATAAAACCCTTAATCTGGTTTCCTCAGATTCTGATAATTCACTGGTATATACACTGCATCTTGAACTCTTAATAAATTTTACAACATTCTCATCAATATTCATAATAGTACTATTTTCCTGATAATAAATCGCTTAATACTTTTTGAGCTTTCTCTTCCTGTTTCTGCTCAATAAGTTCCTTTGCTATTTTCAGTGCCTTTTCTTCATCACCTTCAACCTCAAAGCCATTATCTGAAACCTTTATTTTAATCTTTTTTCTATTTTTTATTAATTCAATGATAATCAGCGTAACCCCCGAAATAGCATAAGGAGCCAGTTCAACTCCTATCTGAACCACAGTATTAAGCTCACTGCTAAACGACTTTGGATTATCAATTACAATACACATATCGGCTAATTCACCGATACGATCAACATACTTTATATCCTCTTTTTCCATTTCAAAAATAATCATATTGATACACACTCCTTTACTATTTGAGCTATAATATTTGTCAGCATCTCACTGTAGAACTCACTGGGATAGGGACAAATATTGATGCATGCACCTTTGTCCACCAGACGTTCCCCATGATGTTGGAAGAAAAGGTATACTTTGCTTTTTCCGGAAAAGGGTGCTCTGAATTTCCGAAACTTCATAAGCATTTAAGTTCAAATTATCATCCGAAAACTACCAAAAAACACTTTCATATCCATTATTAATCCTATATTCTGGCAGTATATACCATCTAGTTTAGCTTTATCCGGGATTTCTAATTTGTCGCGACCATTTATCTGTGCCAGACCGGTAAGACCTGGTTTCACATTATTCGCATGATATTTATCTCTTTCTGATATCAGCACATCCTGATTCCACAAAGCCGGCCGAGGTCCTACCACACTCATATTTCCAATAAAAATATCCCAGAGCTGAGGCAGTTCATCAAGGCTATATTTACGAAGAAACCTTCCTGTCTTTGTAAGATACTGTTCCGGATTATTCAACATATGAGTAGGTATATCATGAGATGCATCCATTTTCATAGAACGAAATTTGTGTAGTTCAAAATACTGTTTATTCTGTCCGATACGTTTTTGTGTAAAAAGAACCGTCCCCGGATCTTCTGCTTTTATTACCAATGCAATTAAGCCCATGAGCGGACTCAATATTACAAGTCCGCCAAATGATAACAATATATCTATTACTCTTTTTGCATATTTCTCATACCAGGAAGGACTATACTCTGAAACACCTGTAACATCAAGATGACCTCTCATGCCATCTGCATTTTCTTTTTCCATGGTATTCTCTATAAAAACAACAGTTTTACCTTCCAGTGGATTTTTCTGTTCCGGTTGATCTTCATACACAGATTCCAATTTGCTCTTTTTCACAATAATATGTAACACGCCAAAAACAATAACCATAATACACGTTATTCGTTTCACTATCTTTTTATTGCCAAACACTTTTTTCCCCATTTCCAAACAATGCCGAGAATATTCAGACCTCAATTCAGGCATCATACAACTTCCCCATATATCCTCTTCATATATTCATGGACAATGCCTATATCAAATTGTTTCATAGTTTCAATATTCGTTTCTCCCATTCCTGTATCAGAAGCGTTCATAATTCTTCTCATACCGTTGGCAAAACCAGATACATCATGACAATCATACAAATAACCACCCCTGCCATCTTCAATTAAATCTGTATTCCCTCTGATTCTGCTGCATACCACCGGAAGCCCAACCGTCATAGCCTCCATCAATGCAACCGGCAGTCCTTCCTGCAGACTTGGAAATACAAATGCATCTGCTACTTGCAGTATTTCCTTCACATCCGCTCTATATCCAAGGAAGAAAATCCTATTCTGCAGACCAAGCTTTAATACAAGTTTCTTTAGTTTTGCTTCCAGTTCACCCAAGCCAACAATCAAATACCTGGCTCCCGGTTCTTCTATTTCTGCAAAAGCACGGATGGCAACCTCATGATTCTTTCTTACAGATAACTCGCCTGCACTCATAAAAACGAAATTATCCGATGTAAGTCCCAGTTCATGCCTTTTAGCCGCCGGATCTATTAGCATATTTCTTAATTGTTCTGTACGCACGCCAACTCCCGGCACATGTTCAATTTTTTTTGCGTTAAATTTCTGTGCAATTTTATAATCTTCCTGATTGATCGTAATAATCACATCCGTAAACTTCGCACAGATTTTTTCTGCCGGATAAAAGAAGAGCCATGCTTTCCAGTCTGCACCTTTAAAAAAGTGAAATCCATGGGCTGTATATATAATTTTTGTTCCAAACTCATTTCTCGACTTCCTGCAGGCCAGACGACAGATTACACCTCCAATCGGTGAATGACAATGTATAATCCTGTACCTGTTCTTCTCAGTCAATTCCCGTATCATATGATATGATGTACAGATTTTCTCTATCTTATCCAACTTTCTCGGAATCGGGATATGATACACACCAATCCCTCTGTTCACCAGTTCCTGTCTGTATTCCTCTACTCTCTCCTGACTTGTAGTAGACCCGGATTCAAAATTAGCTGCCACATCCACATCATATCCCAATTCCAGAAGAATATAGATATTATCCATATTAAATAAGTCATGCATCGAAGCTACCGATGCCACCATTAATGCTCTCGGTTTTATCATACCAGTCTTACACCTTTGTAAACTGCTTTCTTTTTCGATATGATATGACATTGGCCATAACTCCCAACACACATCCAAGTGTATTACATATCACATCATCAGTCTCTGCCCTTCCTAAACAAAAATAATACTGAAAACTCTCAATCGCAACACTAAGTAAAAATCCACTCACCATACATAGAATCCACCTGAATTTATTTTTCCTTATCTTTATTACCTCTGCAACATATGGTATCGTCAATCCGAACGGCAGAAACAATATCACATTCATCAGCAAAGTTCTAAGTGCCTCATTGTTATATGAAATTGTAGTAAGCGTATAAAAAGGACGTAATTCCACTTCTCTGAAACCAACACTTCTGTCCCATAAAGTCATTTTTATGATGAGAAGAAGTGAAAAAGCGAAAGAAAGAATATTAAATTTTTTCCACCATCTATATATTTTGCATTTAGAAAATACAGGAATCACTGTCCATATTGCAATCAAACATAACATTATATAGCATACCTGAAACAACGATAAACTATAAAACCGACTTAAACTGCTCCAAATATCTATCTCAATTCCTCCTTTCAAGAATCCATAATGTTATAATTTACAAAATCACAATCCCCATCCTCCGAAATCACCACTACTAAATGTTTCTCATTTCTGTGACTGTACAAATATTTGACTGCTGAATTATACCTTGCACCTCTTGCCATTGTTGTTCCCTTTGGTGACACTTCTCCATCCATGTCTCATAGGGTCTGACCCCGAGTATTGACTCCGAGTATTTTTTAGTGGAACTCAAATGCAGAGTTCACACTTATCATCAGATGTATTCTTCCAAAACTCCTTGAATTTTTTGCTTATTGATGCGTTTTTTCTCCTTTCAAACCTTCGAATGCTATTTTTACATCTATCATTACAGCTTTGGTTTTCCCATAAAGTAAACCATTCCAAATATCGAAAGAGCCGTAAGTCAGGTAAAGGCTAAAAGGCTTCTTTGCAAAGGAATCCGGGCATCATCAAGGAAACCGGCTGTACAGATGAACTAAAAGCGAGTATCAATTTTTCACATTTTAACCCAAAAACAAATTATAAAAAGAATAACTGGTACAATAACGATTATTCCCTGCCATATATATTGCAAAATAATTTTTAGTTGCTGTGTTAATGGAAAGTTTTCACTTAAATATTCTTTTAATTTTTCTGCTTCTTCTTTATCACTCATCTTTTCTAAACTTTTCTTATAAAAAAAACAATTTATATCATTTTTTTTACATTTCTGTTTTAAAGTACGAAAAAAATCAATCTCTGATCTATATTCCGCTTTTGCTATAATTTTTTCATACTCTTCGCGTTTTTCATTAAGATTACTATCTGTAAGTTCTCTTTTTTTTGATTTTACTTCATTCATAACTCTTTCAGCTATTTGAATTCGTTCAGAATATTTTGCATTTGTTATAATTAGTGAATAAGTTAAAACTACTACAGATAATATTATATTAAAATAGCTTGATATTTTTTCATCAAATATATCAGTAAAAAATTCAGCTGTAAGCGAATACACTATTAAAGCAATGCTATAATATGTAATAATAAAATTCGAAAAAGCCTTTTTTTCTTTTAATCGTTTTAACATATTTGAATAATTGCTTTGGGTTGTATTCATAATATCATATATTTTATTTATATCATCGTAATTTTTTGCTTTCAACATAGTTCCTCTTTTTCTTCTGTTATATTTCTTTACCATCCTTAATCATATGACGTAAATACATCATACTGAATTCTAATTCCAACATTTTTTGTAATATGGAAATATCTCATCTACTCTGTGTGTTAGGATAGTTGTCAGCAGACGGTAGATGCTATATGTTGATTACTATTTTTCATTTACCAGTAAATTTTATATTCAAAATTCAATTCTGGCTTTTGAATACGCCAATGATACAGCGAAAAAAAGTCATGTTCTTTATATATTTTATCTCCTATTAATTACTAGAATCATTCACTTAAATCAAAGAAATGAATAATACATATGAAAAGCCATTATTTAACAGCTTCTCACATATGTTATTCATAGTCTTCGTGTCCTTTAAGGGATTTTATTTATTTATCTTCCTTAATTTCTGTTTTCTACATTTCGTCTGTTTTTTACTTATTATAACAATCTTCATCTTGAACCGCAATGGTTTTTCTATATTTCCACTTTCATTTCCACTTTTCTCCCATATTTCCTGCTATATTCTGCCGTTATCAATGCTCCACTGCCTTTTCCGGCCTGGATTATGATTAATTTATCGGACCAGCTGCTAATCAGGCGGTTTCTTCTGGGGAACGTGTATCTGGATGGTAGAGTTCCGGGTGAGTATTCTGACAGGAGCAGACCTTTTTCCTCTATACATTTCATCAGTTTGTGGTGTTCGCTTGGATAGCAGATATCCAGGCCATTTCCTAATATTGCTATTGTGTAGCCACCGGCATTGAGACATGCAGTATGTGCATAGCTGTCGATTCCTTTGGCCATTCCGCTGACAACTGCAATCCGGGTCTTGGCATATTCTGACGCCAGAAATACCGTTTCCTGTTTTGCTTCCTGGCTGCATCTTCTTGCTCCTACTATTCCAACTGTCTGATCCATTTTCTTGATATTTCCTTTATAGTATAACATTGGTGGTGCATCAGCAGGCTCTCTGGCACGTAAAGGATAATGATCGTCATTCCAGCATAAGATAGAGATATTTTTGCTTTGGCAATCATCCATGATCCTTTTCGCTTTTTCCAATGAATGATTCCTGATGATACTTTCTCTTTGTCTTGCAGACAGTCCTGACATTTCACTTAGGGTTTCATGGTCAGCCTGATAAATCTTTTCCGCATCTCCCAGTTCTTTTATCAGGTATCTGGTTGTAACAGGCCCGATAAATGGTATCTGCGTAAGCCATATCCAGTATATCATTATTTAACCACCACCATTTTACTATTACTTTTGTCCAGTTCCCGGCACGTCAGAACTTTTTCTATATCTTTCTGACGGATTTTTTCTTCTCCGTCCAGATCCGCACTGGTCCTGGCAAGTCTTAAGAGTTTGTGGATCACACGGGCACTATATCCATACTTTTCACTGGTCTCTCTCAGCAGATTCAATGAGTCTTTATCCAGCACACAATATCTCTGTATGAGTTCCGTTGTCATCTGCGCATTACAATTGATCCCTTTTTCCTGCGCATATCGCTCCTGCTGTATCTTTCTGGCTTTTTCTACCTTTGTACGCAATTCTTCCGAAGAAGCCCCTGATTTCTGGTCTGCTATTGCAAAGAAATCTACAGGATGGACTTCTTTTTGTATATCTATCCGGTCCATGATAGGGCCGGAGATCTTTCCCCTGTATTTAATGATCTCATAATCCGTACACTTACATTTTGCACCTGGATAATAGCCACACGGACAGGGATTCATAGCTGTAATAAACATAAAACTGGAAGGAAACGTATGAGTACCGTTCACTCTTGAAATAGATACTTTTTTATCTTCTATCGGCTGGCGTAATGCGTCAAGAGTCCGCCTTGAAAATTCAGCAAGTTCATCCAGGAACAGTACCCCATTATGTGCCAATGATACTTCCCCCGGCATTGCATAGGCACCGCCGCCGATCAGAGCATTCAATGATGCATTATGATGCGGGGCACGGAACGGTCTGTATTTCATCAGGGCATGTCCATTGGGAAGCAGGCCGGAAATGCTGTATATTTTTGTTACTTCCAGACATTCTTCCTCTGTCATTTCCAGAAGTATCGTTGGAATCCTCTGCGCGATCATGGTCTTTCCGCATCCAGGCTCCCCGACCATCAGCATATTGTGCCCTCCTGCCGCAGCAAGAACAACCGCCTCTATCAGCTCATCCTGTCCTTTAACATCTTTAAAATCCAGAACTGTCCCTGATTCTTCCGAACCTTTTTCCTTTTCACCCACATGGATTTCTCCCCCTGATGTTTTTCCTTCAAGACAGCGGATCACGCCTGTCAGATCATGAAATCCCAGAATTTCTACTCCATGCACCAGTCCTGCTTCTTTAAGATTAGCCTCCGGCACGATAATCTTCTTTATTCCTTTCTTCTGGCCGGCAATGATCATCGGCAGAATCCCTCTGCAGGCTCTTAACCTTCCATCTAATGACAGTTCTCCGATAAAGCCATATTCTTTCAGGTTCTTCACCCCTATGTCTCCGTTCTGGCAGAGCACTCCAACCGCCATTGCAAGATCAAAATGAGAACCGCTTTTCTTTTTATCACTGGGTGCAAGACTGATGATCACACGCTTTTTAGGAAAAACATAACCGCTCTCATCAATCGCTGCCTGGATCCTCTCTGCCGCTTCCTTTACAGCCTGATCCCCAAGCCCGATAATCGATATCACCGGCTGTCCCTCCAGCATCTTTACTTCTATATCCACAGGATATCCATCAATCCCCTGAATTGCAAAACTTCTTACCACGGTAGCCATAATTCATCTTCCCCTATCATCTTTCTGATATGCTGTTCCTGAACTATATATTTGTGTCCTATATCTTCCACAAACTCCCTGTATTGATAAATACTGTTTTTAGGAAAGTACGCAAGTGTCTTCTTTTTCTCTGTGATCCCATCATCCGCAATCCCTATCATCGTCCGATAACTGCTCCATAAATAATCTTCCGGATAATCTGCCATCTGTGCTTTTACCGGGTTCAGATGTATGTAACGGCTTGTCTGGAGAAAATAAGCATCTTCTTTTACAAGGCAGGATTTATACCGGCTCTCAAAAACATGCCCTCTGTAACCATACTTATGGTTATAATAAATGGCATAACACTCTGACATATATTTCATAAACTTCCCGATTTCTATATCGCCTGTTTCAAGCAACAGATGGACATGGTTTGTCATCAGACAATACGCATGCAGCCAGCAGTTATATTTACTCAATGATGTCTTTATTATCTGCAACAGTACCTGATGGTCCATCTCATCTTCAAATATTGGTTTTCTTCTCACTCCTCTGTGCATGATATGGTAAATTGCTCCCGGATACCAGTCCCTTAATTTTCTTGCGATCTTTCTCCCTCCATTTCGCTTTGCTATTTTTAATAATAATATCATATATGATTATCCCAAATAAAAATCTGTCAGTCATCACAGATTTTTATTTCAATATGTTTTCCAAGGGCATTCGCATATTTCTCCAGTACAACCAGCGTTGGTACCCTGCCACCGCTCTCAAACCGGGCCATATTCGACGGTTTTATCCCTGTAATATCCGCTATTTCCTGCTGCGTCATTTTCTGTCGGTGTCTCTCCTCCACTAACTGCCGGATTGTTTCCGAAGATCTGCTCAACACCTTTTCCTGGATCTTCTCTGTATATACTTCCAGTCTCTTTTCCCTGGCTTCCTTTTCTGTCAGGTATTCTTTCATGTTCTCCTGCATTTGCCTATCTCCCTATTCCATCTCTGATATCTCATTTACGAGATTTTATCACTTATGATAAGCTTTTACAAGATATTTTATGTTTCTTTTATAGAACTTTTGGTTCTGCTTAATTTTCTTTATATGTATTTCATGGGGTCTGACCCCAATGTTCTTCACTAC
>NZ_JBWJVQ010000013.1:0-6225 GCF_056339875.1 Blautia sp. ZXY-1-C6 | reverse complement strand
GCCTTTAATATAGTGTCAGTTTATTTATTCTGTATTCAGATTCATTCACTTCACATGAACATTAATAATCCGTTTTACTGATTTCTCATTAACCCCATGGATTCTCTGTCGGGTATCTTACACCTGCAGGCTGGTTGTATCCAATCTTCTTAACATCCAGTCCAAGGAATTTCACTACCTCATAGAATGCTTTTCCGTAATGTCCAAACATAACTGCTCCATGATGCGGATAGTTGCCCTCGATCAGTACGTGACGGTAGAATCTTCCCATTTCTTTGATTGCGAAAATACCGATACCACCGAATGATCTGGTAGGTACATCCAGTACTTCACCTTCTGCAACATAAGAAACCAGCTCGCCCTCGGAATTGCACTGTAAACGATAGAATGTAATGTCAGATGCAGCGATATCACCTTCAAGAGTTCCTCTTGTGAAGTCTGGTTCAGATCCTGCCGGCTCAAGAAGTCTGTGCTGGATCAGCTGATATTTAACAGCTCTGGAATCACACATCTTGCATGCAGGAGTATTTCCACAATGGAATCCCATAAATGTATCAGTAAGCTTATAATCGTATTTTCCTTTAATATCTTCATCATAGATATACTGTGGAACAGAGTTGTTGATATCAAGCAGTGTAACTGCATCATTGGAAATGCAAAGTCCGATGTACTCGCTGAGTGCTCCGTAGATATCAACCTCACAGGATACCGGAATTCCTCTGGAAGCCAGACGGCTATTTACATAGCAAGGTTCAAATCCAAACTGTGACGGGAATGCAGGCCAGCATTTGTCAGCAAATGCAACGTATTTTCTTGCTCCCTTATGAGCCTCTGCCCAGTCAAGAAGTGTAAGCTCAAACTGTGCCATTTTCACATTAAGGTCAGCATAATATTTGCCTTCGCCCATCTCTTTTGCCATATCTGCACAAACTTCCGGGATACGAGGATCATTTTCATGCTCTTTGAAAGAAACAAGAAGATCAAGCTCTGAGTTCTCTTCAATCTCAACACCCAGCTCATAGAGGCCTTTAATAGGTGCGTTGCATGCGAAGAAGTCCTGTGGACGTGGTCCGAAAGTAATGATCTTAAGATTGCTGACACCGATGACTGCACGTGCAACCGGTACGAAATCAGCGATCATCTTTGCAATATCATCTGCTGTTCCAACAGGGTATTCCGGAATATATGCTTTCAGATGACGCATTTTTAAGTTGTAGGAGCAGTTAAGCATACCACAGTAAGCATCACCTCTGCCGTTGATCATATCACCGTCACCTTCTGCTGCTGCTACATACATACAAGGTCCGTCAAATCTCTCTGCGATCAGAGTTTCAGGAGTTTCAGGTCCGAAGTTTCCAAGGAAAACAACCAGCGCATTACACTCTGCTTTGTTTACATCTTCAAGAGCTTTCTCCATATCCTTTTCATTCTCAACAGTTACAGGACATTCATAAAGTTCACCTTTATAAGTTTCCTTGATTGCTGCACGTCTCTTCTCAGAAAGCTGAATCGGAAAACAGTCACGGCTTACTGCAATTAATCCAAGTTTTACTACTGGTATATTGTTCATAATATAAATTCCTCCATATTTGATATGTATTTATATGATTTTGTTATTCATTTACTATATTCTGATACTCTGCTGCCACAGATTCCGAGCAGCTCAGTCAATGGTGATATTCTCTCCACGAAGTCCGTTTACTGCACCCTCGATTGCCGCATCTTCATGTGCAATGAGCCATTTGTTCTTAGCTGTCAGCAGGCTGTCCTCGCCTGTCTTAGCTGTCTCAAATGTAAGATCTGTATTGGTTCCTGCCGGAAGTACGACTACACACTGGAAACCGCCATCCTGTACATTGCATGGCGCATAATGAAGTGTAGTTGCATATACTTCAATACCTGTTCCTGCAGGTACCAGGAATGCTTCGATCTTAGAAGTATCATATGTAAAATCATCTGTGATATCCTGCTGGCTTCCGATAAGCAGCACCAGATCTGTTACCGCTACATTGATCTCTGAACTGCGGTGATATTCTACTGCATTTAATTTCTTATTATGTCCGTTGCAGTATCCAATTTCGATCGGGATTCCGCCAAATCCTTTATTCTGCAGTGCTTTTGCTACATCCAGAGCTTCCAGCTCCTCAACAGATGGTACATAAACCACATCATCCGGAACCGGTGTATGTTTCATTTCTTTGAGAAGAGCACTGAAGTCATACCCTTCAAGCACCTTTCCATATTTACGGAAGGAAGCATCTGTTACATTCTGAATTTTCACTTCAAAAACCTCCTTATATTCTGTAGATATTACGTTTTCTTGACTGTGCTTAGAATATATCAGAATAAAGGGTACTTTTCGCCAGTTTTCTTGTCTAATCTATAGCGTTTTTTTGACCTTTTTCATTTATCTGTTTTCGCATCTCACTTGGAAGTACCCCATATCTTTTCTGAAATTCCCCGGAAAAACCCCTGCTGCTGCAAAATCCATTATCTAGTGCAATCTGACTAATTGTATGGTCTGTATTCAGCAAATCCCTGTACGCATATGCCATACGGATATCCTGCAGATAAGTTTTATAGTTGATTTTTGCATATTTTTGGAACATTCGCGACAAATATGCATCCGAGTATCCAAAAGTAGCCGCCACATCAGAAAGCTTCAGTTCCTCCCTGTAATGCTCACGCATATATGTGGTGATTTTTGACAATGCATCCAGACGGCGGCTGTGTCGGATATCCTTCTCCCTGGTCTCTGTCACACGGTAATCCTTCACCAGGATATACATAATCTCGTAAAAAATAGAAATTGTCCGGAACTCATATCCAATTTTCCGCTCGGAATACACATGATATAATTTACGAAGCAAAGAAGCCAGTTTCTTATCCACCAGCTCCTCCTGCCCCCGAAAACGGATATATCTCTGGGCAGTAAAATAATTCTCAAACTGTTTCAGAGGAATCTGCAGAACTACTGTTTTATTTTTCTCCACAGCATGGATAGAGTGGATCTCATTGGAATTAATGATTATCTGCTCTCCAGCTTTCAGCGGATATTCATCCTTATTTACAAAAAAATCCAGGCGTCCCTCCATCACAGCAAAAATCTCTACAGACGTATGCCAGTGCTTCTCACGCACATAATTGCCATTTCCTCCTTCAAAAAGAAAAACCTTAAACGGAAATCCCTCATTAGGAATGATCAGTTCATGCTGAAACTCCATATATATATTCACCTCCTAATAAAATACCGCAGTATCCGGACATTCCAGCATACTGCGGCTATTTTGATAACTATCCAGCTTTCTGCATACCAAATCTGCTGGATGATCCTATTCTTCACATACTATTTGCAGAGCTCTGCCACAACCTGATTAATTACCTTTCCGTCTGCTTTTCCCTTCATATCAGCCATAACAGCCTTCATAATCTGCCCCTTATTTTTCGTTGCGATCACATCTGCAAATTTTTCTTCCAGATATGTCTTTACCTCTGCTGCATCCATCTGTTTTGGTGCATATTTGGCAATCACATCATACCTTGCCTGATATTCAGCCTTCAGATCCTCACGGCTTTCCGGACAGGTATCCAGCTGTTCTTTTACAGTTTTCAACTCCTTCAAAATAACTCTATCCACCAGATCGCTCTTAATTTCATCACGGCATCCCTCATCGATCGCTACTTTTTTTACTGCAGAGATCAGAGAGGAGACTGCTTCTTTTGTTACTTTATCTTTGGCTTTCATAGCTGCAACCATATCTTTTCTTAATACTTCTAATTCCATTTTATATTCCTCCTCGTTTCCTGTATGATTCTTTATCTCAAATCATCTTTCTATCCATCAGCATACCACTATTTATCTGAAAATCCAATGCTAATTTGCCTGGAAATTAAATTTATGTGGAAGTTTTCCCTCTTTTTTATAGACACTTTTATACAATTCTTTCCAGACTTTCCCCAGGGAATCCTCTCCTTCACGAATATCCTCTGGTATAAGACCGCCTTTACTTTCCAGTAGATCAAGCGCCTTTTTATCTTGTTTCAGCCCATGAAGTGCCTGGACATACCCCAGTTTCAGTCTGCTGTCTTCTTGTTCTTCTTTATCCAATTTCCGATAGAAACGACTTAATTCTTCATATTTCTCTGCCAGCAAAAGAATTCTGAATCCTTCTTTCAGATAAGACAGTTCTTTTCGCTCAAACGCCATTCCCTGAAGGATATATCTGCCAGCCTGATCCTTTTCATTCTGCATCAGTTTTACACAGCTAAGACCATGGAATGCCCATGCACTTTCTCTCAATTTGAGCGAATCCTCAAAAGCTTTCTCTGCCTTCCCGTAATCTTCTTTTCGGTAATATCCCAGCCCAAGCTGATAGTACGCATACCAGTTCTGTGCATTTTCTTCCATATGAGCTTCCAGAAAATCTACATTTGTCTCATCTATCATAAATTCATCTGGTGCTTCCAGTGGTTTCGGACAATGCAAAATTCCTGTTTCAAAAAAATGCTTCCATTTTTCCAAAACTGCCTCTTCTTTTGAATTTTCAGCTTGAGATTCATTTACAGCTTTCATAGAAAATTCCAGATGTTTTGTACTTTCTCCATGCACTGCAAGTGCCCCATATCCGCTTCCTATATATACTGTCTGCGCTTTTTTTCTTGACATCTCTTTTGATGTTTCCAGTTTCTCTTTCAACTTTTCGTGAAGTCCTGTCTCAAGAATCTTTTCGGTTACCAGAACTGTACGTTCCCTGTATTCTTTCTCCAGCACATCTTCAGAAATCTGAACAGAACCATACTGTTCCATCCACTCCCAGGCTGTGTGAGGCGCCATCGGAATACATCCATACTGTGTCTTTCCAAGTCCTGCCTGAATCTCCAGATAACGTCCTGCCTTATCTGTGAGATACTCCTGCCAGTGATTAGACGCATCCTGATTTCCCCAGGAAAAAAGCTTTCTGCTACGTAAACGATCTGTCGAAATCTGCAATAAACCATAACCGGTTTCATCTATATTTGCTATATATTTCGGACATCCAGCCGGAATATCAAAGAAATAATCTACGGATTTTTTTATAGCAGTATAATCAGAGATATCGATATTCTCTACCATCGGAAGATCTACCTTCGTAACCTGTGTTCCTCTTGATGTAAATGCCTGTACCGCCGGCACAACAACTCTTCCGTTTTTGTATTCCGGAACCGCCATATTACTCCACCAGTACATTGGTACTACTTCTTTTCCCTCGTTTACAATACGCATCCGGCAATTCAAAAAGCTGCTGTCTTTTTCCAGCCAGAAGTCCATCTGATAAGTCACTTTTCGAATACGCTCATATTCATACATACGCAGAACCGGTTCCCCATCTTCGTTAACAGTCTGTGCGGTGTAAATCGGTTCAGTTGTAAAAGGATTATGTCCGATAATACCTATGTTCCATTCCACACCTCCGCTAAACCAGGCGTTACGTACTGCCAGATTACTAAACTGCAGAACATCATTGGTATACAATAGGTTTCTTCCTGTATATTTATCCCAGAGTTCCCATAACCTGCCTCCGAATTCCGGAAGAAATACAGCCTTTAAATATCTGTTCTCAAGAACTGCTGTATGTATTTCCATCTCCTTAAGTTCTCTTGTATAAGTGTTCCTCTGCCGATATGGATAAGCACTTTTTACGCGTCCATATCCTTCATAGATCTCATCTGTCTCGTCCAGATGAAATTCCAGTTGATTCTGCATAGTCAGTTCTCCAAGGAGATCTGGCACGCAGCTCTCCTTTCCCAGATCAGCCATTCTGATTTTTTTTGTCTCAAATCTTAATTCAGACACCATCCGTAATCCCCCGTTTCATTGTACTTTCCAATTCCTCCATCTGCCCCAGGATCAGTTTCTGTCTATCATCAAACAATAGTCCCTTATTATGACGATAATACTGTTCTGAACCATTTTCCCGGATAAACCAGATACTGTAAAAGTTTGCATTTAATTCTGTAATAAATGCTACCATTTCCTGGCTGTCTCCAAAAGCCGCCTCCATAAAATCAAAAACATTCTGTAATGTCTGAGCAACCGTTTCTGTCTGCTTTTCTTGCTGACTCCAGATCATTCTCCGCTTTCTGACAAACTGCCTTCAGAGAAATATTTGCAAGGTTGTCTCTATAATATACCATATATATATTCATACAGTTTTGTTATATAAGAATCTGGTGACATGCTCTCGC
>NZ_JBWJVQ010000012.1:0-3339 GCF_056339875.1 Blautia sp. ZXY-1-C6 | reverse complement strand
ATGTAAAACTCAGTCCTTTGCTCGTCTTGAAAGGATAGCCCTGAAATGCCACAATCGCATTCCACAAATTATCTGCGGATGGTTCCTCTGCCATTTCTGCTACAGCTTTCTTCCTCTCCCGGTACAACTTCTCCCGATCAGCACCAACGCTGCTCTCCTTCATTTTGTAAATGATTTTCGTGTACGGAAGGTATGAGTTCACGGAAGCCCGAGAACGTTCCAGTGTGGACATAATCTCCTCCACACTCTTCCCCCTCTTTCCACAATGAAAGCACTTCATCCACTGTGGCTGATTCATATATCTTTTTACCTTGCACTTCCCCGGCTGTGATGAGCAGCTTGCGGACTTTTAAGGGATTCAACCCACAATCAAGTTCATCCACGATTGCCTGGAGAGATGGGTGGTTCCCGTACTCATCCAGAGCTTCATATACCCCAACAACCGCTGCCAGAAGTTCTTCCGTAATTTCTTCTCTATCATAATCCGGCTTCTTCTTCGGCTTCCCGGCATGCCAGGTTCTGTTCGCTTTTTCCACACTCATCTTTATCACTTCATCTTTCTAAATCGTAACTATCTATATATAAGTCTTCAAAGAGAAGCCGATTTCTCATCGGCTGTCTCTTACGTGACAGTGACAGGATTCCCATAATACACACCCCCTATTCTTTTGGGTAGTATGATTCATTTTCGACTATCTTTTCTCACATCTTCGCCGCTTCCGGATGTGATACTCTGGCAGGTGGATTGGACACACCGAAGATTTCCAGTTCTATATTTCCACATTGCAAATCCGATTTCCAGTCATTTCTTTCCGGGCGATAGTTCTCCCGGATGACAGAAAAACCTAGCTTGTTGACATAGAAATCTTTTGAACGGTTGTAATCTGATACTATAATTGCTATGTGATGAATTGCTGTTAATTGCATAAATCTGATACCTCCCACAAGTTACCATCTAACAGTAACCCCACTTAGTCCTTCTTCATTTGTTTCGAATAATATTTACTGTCAAAATCGCTCTTTTTAATCGTATTATTTCTATAATCTGCGACTAATTGCATTAACTTATCCTGCGGTACACTCATTCCCTTTCCCAGAACAAACAGGTTAAAATGCTTAATCTTCTTTCGCTGCAACTTATCTATACTTTTTGTCAGGGCAGGATGAAGAACATAAATGCAATCATTATTTACATTTAACAAATCATTTCCTGTAATATAAGTTACTTTTGTAGAGTCTAAAAATTCCTGTGTAACATACCCTTCTCTGTTTAATGACGTTGGTATTATTCCTAGCATTCCCAGCTTGTACAACATTGAAAAAGGATGATGAATCGCATCACACTTCTTGCAATTTCCTTTACATCTGGATAAACCATTGAATTTTTTGCATACATCGTGAACATCTCGTATAAACATCAAGTTTCTATCAAACAAACTCAGCAACCGTTTGAAATTATTAGTCTGTGCCCAGAAGTTCGGTAACATACTAATCTTCTCGTAATAATAACAAACATTTCCAGATGCAAGAGAAGGGTCATTATTAAATGCAAGTTCGGCTGCCGTTTCCTCAATCAACTCCTTAACCTTTTCCCCTCGACCAAGAACTGTAGCTATTTTTTTAATCTCAGGCATATGTTCTGTTAATACTCTTCCATACTCCTGAATGTCATGAGTTCTGTCAAAAGAATGACGGAAAATACTGTCAAATACAGATTCACTAAGTGCCAGATTATACGGATGACACAGGGTTTTAACGCCCACAAATGCTTCTTCTTCCATGCCATCCATCTTCGCCAATGATGGTTCAAATAAATAATCTGGATCCTGGTTTCCAATGCACTCATAAAAAATTTTTCTCTGCTCTTCCTTTGAATAATACAATTCAACATAATTGTTCAATGTTTTCTTGCTGTTTTGTCCAAGCAAATTTTCTTCACACGCAAATGCTTCTTTTCGAATCGTATAGTTCACTTCTATTGTACTTTGAAAATCTGTTTTTATTTGCGATGCCGCAACTAGCAGTCCCAATTGAAGATACTGCCAGATATTAACATGCCGATATTTATCATTATCTTTTGAATAAATACGTAAGCTAATATTTGCAGGTACAGTATATGTTTCACACCCATAACAGCAGTTAAACTTACATACTCTTTGTTAAATCCGGCTTCGATGGCATCATGGATGGAATAGTCCATAATAATCTCATCATGTAATCCCACCGGCTCCAATTGCTTGATTCCTCCGCCGAAGCGTGAGCCGATACCGGCTGCCATAATCAGTAATGTTGTGTTTTTCATATGCTATTTCCTCCATTTGAAAATCAATCGCCAAAATGTATATCCAGCCACACCACCCAGTACATTCATAATTACATCATCTGTCTGCAGATATCCCCGCTGTGTCACAAACTGTATCAGTTCAATGCCAGCGCTGAGTCCAGTCAGCACCAGAACGGCTGTGCGAAATTCCCGCAGTCCTCTATGCAACATCGGAAGAAACACCCCTACGGGCAGGAACATAATCATATTCTCAATCTCATGCGCTCTGCTCTGCGCTGTTGTTCCCCAGGTGCTGAAAGGAATCAAATCAGCGGCAGTTCTGCTTCCCGGTTCTCGTGACAGCAGTGTGACCTGAAGCAAAACCGCTCCGTAAAATGCCAGAAACATACTCTTACCTAGCAGCGAAACATAGTTGCTCCGCTTTTCCTTGTCCATGATTCGACTGTGGTTTAATACTGTTAAAGCCAGGGCAGTACAAACTGCAGCCGCCAATCCATATTTCAGATATGGAAATGTATCGCAGATATCATGCAAAATAATCTCTATCATTCCGTGTCCTCTGCCAATACTTCAACCTTGATTTTCCCCACTACCGCATCCGGAAACTGCCGACACTGATAAGCCACTTTTATATCCGCTTCTCCCACTTTCTTCGGAATCATATAAATCTTTTTAAATTCAACCATTCTTCCTTGCAGCAGCTTGTCCAAATGCAGTACAACATCTCCATCTTCCACTCTACGGTAAAAATCTTTGTTAAATGGTGTAAGCAGCGACACCGGAACATTCATCAGCTCTGACGGATACGCCAAACCGGAAGCTAAAAATACCCTGCTTGCACAGTCAAACGCATTCTGCATCTCAAGGGACGGTATCTTATGGATGGCTTTCTTCTGTCTGGCCGCATGGAACGGGTCTGAAATAGTGCTAAACTTCGAAAGAGATTCCCACTCATCCTCATCAATCACCCATACATTTTCTGGCTCGTCCATGTCCACATAGATTTCTTCCGCCATCGCCTTTCCATCATTGTGCAGCGTAATCTTTAACTCTAC
>NZ_JBWJVQ010000011.1:0-1665 GCF_056339875.1 Blautia sp. ZXY-1-C6 | reverse complement strand
TGGACTATTATTCTGATATTCAAAGATTAAAAAGTTATCAGGAAATAGGTCACATTAATGAGGTGAAAATCAAGGCATACGAAACGTTCTGGCTTTTGAAAAGGCGGCCTCTGCAGTTAAAAGCCCAGCTTGAAGATGATAAATGGCTATATATAAATGAGAAATTTTTATTAGCTCGTATTGCTAGCTTCATATTAAGAGATAATATAAACATACCGCTTACAAAAGAAAAAAAGGAAGCATTCACGAATTTCTTAGACACATTGTATTATTATCTTAAATTTAGAAAAACTGATGCTCAGGCTATAGAATTGATGTTGCTTGGCTTTGATGCAGGCAGAATTATAGCTGGCAAGTAAAGGCTCCGTAAGGAGCCTTTCAGACTGTAGACAAACTTACTTTGATGACATCATCAAAGTAAGTTTGTCTACAGTTTGAGCATCCGTTCCCTGGAACGGATGCTCAAAGAGCGTGACCAGGAGATCTGCAGATGCCATCAGGAGACGATCCGTGTCCACAATTACTGGTTTGAAGTATTCGAAGATATGCAGAAAGAACATCTGCGGGAAATAAAAAAGCTGCAGGCAGAGAAAAAGGCGCTTGAGCAGCGTGCCCTGAAAGCAGAACGTGAATGTGATGAACTGTATGATAAGAAAAAAGAGCTTCTTCATAAGCTATATGACGTCCTGACCCAGCTGGAAGATGAAAAAGGGAAGCACCAGAAACTGACTGCCCAGATCAACAGGGATTATGAAAACTCTTCCATTCCCTCTTCAAAAGCAGTGCAGCGTAAAAAGATCACAAACAGCAGAGAAAAAACAGGCAGGAAACCAGGCGGACAGCCAGGACATAAAGGCCACTGCCGCAGGAAACAGGAGCCCACACAGCCAGTCATTTTTCTTCCGCCACCGGAAGAAGTCCTGGAAGACAGTACTTTTAAAAAGACCGCAAAAACCATTGTAAAGCAGATGGTAAATATCCGAATGGTACTGGATGTAACGGAATACCATGCGGATGTTTATTACAACAGTCAGACAGGTGAACGTGTACATGCTGTACATCCATTGATAAGAGCAGGGGATTTCTGTCTGACCTGACGGGTGGAAAACTGAATATTTCCAAGGGGATGATAAGCAGACTAAACCGGGAGTTTGCTTTAAAAACTGAAGCGGAACGCAGGTCTGCGCAGATATGCTGCTTTCTCCTGTCATGCATACAGACTGTACAAATGCCAGGGAAAATGGGAAAAACTGTCAGGTATATGTCTGTGACCACATTGGGGTCAGACCATATGAAGTATGAATAAAGTAAATAAACTAAGTCTTAAAGTTCTCTGAAAAATTCATAAAGGCTGTTTTAACCAACATATTGAGGCGAAAATTGTTGTTTATCGTTTTCCCGATCTGATGGGTGTTCCAGACCTAAATATAATTTTGCAGAGGTGACTTGTAAAGAAATTCCAGAAATACGATTTACATGTTTTCTATTTTCTTTCCCACAACTAATATAAGTCTGCTGCCAGCCCGAACGGATTGGGCGCTGAAACAAAAATAGGATGGAATTCTTTCTTCCTGGCTTCTCTTTTTACGGAAATTGCCAGTTATATTTAGGCTGCAAGGGTCAGATACTATGAGACAACTCCAATTGTTTGAGAAGATAGAAGGG
>NZ_JBWJVQ010000010.1:0-5489 GCF_056339875.1 Blautia sp. ZXY-1-C6 | reverse complement strand
CGCATTTTCCATGCAAAGAGACATCTTCCATTTTCGCAGATATGTTTCCAGCTCCTCTATATCCGGAATTCTCTTTTTAAATGCAGCTAATGCCTTTTCGCTTACCCAATTCTCCAAATCATTCGGAATCTTATGATTCAAGATATCTCTGGCATCCTGTTCGAATAGTTCAAAGGTCATTTCAGGCACATCGGGGTCTGTTACGGCAAAAGACATATTTTCATCCATATGCTCCACATTATCCAGGACTGGCAACTTCGGCAGAATAAGCTGAATCTCATCCGCATCATTTATCTCTATCCACAGATTGGGACGCTTTTTATCCGTTTCTTCCTTCTCATTCGATGCCAGTTTCTTACAATCCGTCACAAACGGTTCATCCGTTATCACTGCTGTACGCAACTGATTCAGCAAAAAGTTCTTTAAGTCAGCGGCCCTTTTAAAAGTATGATACAATGCCTTATCTTCTACGGACTTTCGATATTCCTTTAGTTTTTCCAACTGCGTCCTGTCCGTATCCATCGGTATGTCTCTGTCGCAAAAATAAAGCATCACCGGTTTATTCGCTTTCAGATGATATTCAATCTCCTCCACCGTGCCACTGGCAAAACCTTCTGTCGGTGTCCCAAGCCTTGTCCAGAATATCGCAATCAGCATATCACTCCGCTCACAGAGCTGGCGATTCAGCGTCTCTTGTGGCGGACATCCCATACGGGCGGCAGAATCTTCTTCCCATCTCAATGGAAGAAACACGCATTTTCTCTCCGCTGTGTTATGACGATTCCACTCCGCCAAAGCCTCCACAACCTTTGTTCGTTCCTTCGCCACATCAGATGGAGAGGCAATCATTACATTATATACATTTGCTTTATATGACATTTTCAACCTCCCACGGGGAAAAACTCACTGATTTTAATAGTACCTGACTTGTCTATCACACACCACGCAGGGATTCCCCCTTGGATGACTGCCGCACAAATAGTGCGGCGAATATTTTATAAAACTTTTAAATTTTCTTTATAGAAAATTACCGATACCTGACCCCAATGTGCACATATCCATTTGATGTAGTTTAGACACTGCAACGACTTTTGTTACAGTCCAAAATTATTTTTATCGATATTTTATCATAAAAATGTCTGTTTGTTGTAAAATAAAAATGTCTTTCTTATCAAATAATTATATTTCAAAATAGCTTTTATATCTCATATAACATTTTATAAAAAAAGAAATGTTTTCCATTCCCTTATTTGCTTACGGAAAACGTTTCTTTTCATTTACTTTTCATAAAGATTTCCGTTCTCATCGATCCAGGTTCCGTCTCCGTTATTGTAAAGGACTCTGGATTCTTCATCGCCTTCATCTGCTGCTACAATTGATGCCACACCGGACGCAGTATTGAATCCACTGGTATATGGCACGCCTGCCCCGGTCGCAGGCAGATACAGTTTCGTATGAACAAGCCCTGCCAAAAGCGGTGTGGTAAGACCTGCATTCTGCCTGAGTTCCGGTATTCTGCGTATTTTTTCAGATGAATAATAAATCGTTTCTTTTAAGCAATTTTTCTAAACGTTTTTTGATTCGACCACATTGGGGTCAGACCCCAATGTGGTCCCTTCCAATACGGTGAATTTTTTATATCATGTTTTTCATCCGTTGGATCTCCCATAAAAATTACAGATGCACTTGTTTCCTCTTGCTGGATATACTTATTTTACATTTTATCAGCTATTGAATTATATGTATCAACAACTATTCCTTCCAAAACAGTAATATATTCCTTTACAGCCATAAGATACACATTTTTATTTGTTTTGAGCAGTCTTTCTATTTTATCTGGATCCGCATGTAGATATAAACCATACATCACATCCTCTATAGCTTTATAAAGATTAAGACTCGTCCCGTCAGACAAAATCACTTCCATATAATAATTATTAAGCTTCTCAAACTTTTCTCTAAGAATATTAATATTTTCTCCCACTTCTGGATACATCTTATCAATGGCATCAAATACATTACTCAAATATACATCTTCCCTATTATAATCATATTTCCTAAGAATCATTAATTTAGTTTGTAACATAACATAAAAAGCTTCTGTATTTTCTTCACTCACTTCCTGATTCTTATAAAAATCATAAAATCTGATATATTCTTGTACAGTGTATTCAAATCTCTTCAAAATCTGTTCTTCATCTATTTTCTTTACGCTGTTATTCTTCCCCATCCGTGCTTTCCTCTTCTTTAATAGCCCAGCTTTCATCTAAGAAATTAGGTATATCTTCTGGTTTTACAGCTTCATATCCTATTCCAAACATATTATCAGCACTTAAATGACCAAATCTAGGAAGTCCATTTGCTTCCTGACTTAATTTTTCAATCATCTTATTATTCTTTATTTCCTCTTCTATTTTCTTAGAAAAATAGACATTTTCTGTATGCTCAAAAATCAAATAATTTATATATTGTAATACTTTTTCTTGTGAAGAAGAATTTATTTGGTGTCGTAACTGCCTATAAAGCTTATCTCTTTTATGATAAAATGCCAATACAACACTCTCATCTTCTAATGGAAACACTGCTATATGCATATATTGCATTCTGACAGATTCATCAAAATTATATATTTCATTGAGTATATTTCCTTCCATATCATATGGTAATACAATAGCACTTTGAGTTGCTATTGGCACTTTATATGGTAGGACTTTCCAAAACAAAATCTGATATCCACCTACTTTATTATTCTTCGCTATATCTTGATGAAATAAGACTTCCTCTTCATATTCTTTTTGGTCTAAAGTTTTTATTTTAGATAAATCATCCGGATTCTCATACATTCCCAATTCTCGCTGTAATACTGGAATCAATTCTTGTTCATTTGCACGCTTACTTAACTGCAACAGCATATTTTTTACTGCAATTTCTGCAAGAAATTTATCTGTTGGCGGGTGTATTATATTATCTGGATTTTCATAATCCTGAAAGAATTTCGCATCACATTCCCTACAAATATAATTAAATGTGCCAGATTTATTTACACCTCCATCCAAATCTACTACTCCTATATCAAATCCCATTGCCAATGATGCATGTAAAACTTTTCCCCTATCTGCAATCGGACGTAAACACATTTGTGGAACAGAATGAGAATTACAAAAACTGCTTTGTTCTTTTCCACACAATATACATTTTGGGGGTTTTGCTTTTTTTCGTGCTTCAGAAAGCATTTTATTCACTTTTTTTCTAACTTCTATAATATCTGTACCTTCTGGAATATTATCAAATAAACTCATAATTACCACCCTAATATTCTACATTCCTTAAGTTTCTATAAGTTGATGGTAACATAGACAAATTAATTCATCAATAGAATTTCAGAACTATTAACTCTAACAATATCGTATTTTTATTTGATATAACATTTAATCTGTATTTTTCAAACTAAAAACAACCATTTTCTGTTCTTCCAGGTACTCCCCTTTAAAAGAATACGTCTTTTCCGGATTTAATCCCCATCCGATGAGTGTCTCGTACACGAATTGCTTACTGTGTATCTTAAAACTTCTATGTAATTCCAGAAATCCATCAGGTACACGGACAGACATAGTATCCTTGCCATCATTCATAGGGTCAGACCCAAATGTGGTCCGAAGCTGCTAAAGCAGAGCATCCGGAACGCTGGAATGGACGTGCAACCCGTGACTGGAGTCTTCCGGATACTGTATATCTGAACCCAGATAAGGTACAGGAACAATCCGAAAAAGCTGATGAGCAGATGGCTGTTTCATAAAATCTATTCATTCAAAATGATGGTGATCAGGCAGGATTCTGTGCCTGACGTGATTGCCAATAAATGTGGATAATTTATTGATACTCACGTCAGGTACAGAACAATGTCTGATAATCTGCAAGAACAAAAAATATATTTTTTTACTGACAACTACCTTGACAATCAACGAAGTTAAGATTTACTCTACGATATCTTCTTTTTTCTCGATTCTTGGTCTTCTTCTGACTCCCGGCTTTCTTTTAGCTCTTGATTTTCTTCTGATTCTTGATTTTCACACTGCTCATCATATTTTTTTCTCGTATCTGACTCGAACCGTTCAATTTCTTTTCTCCTTTTGGTCATTAATTCTACTTCACTTCTTTTTACTATCTCAATCGACTTCAATGCCGCAATTAAACATAACACAGCAAAGAAAATAGGTAGCAAATTGTTCAATAAAAATTCTACAATCTTCATACTCATTCCTTTCTTTTTAAAAATAATTCACTTTGCCATGAAATAATTATAGAGGAAACCGTACATATGATTGATGCTATATAAACAACCCACACTATATTATCAGGATTGGTTTTTATAGTAGTATAAGTCGTAAGTTCAAAAAAAGCTACAAACAACAGCAAGTAAAATATCTTTTTATGTACTTGATCCTTTTTATTAAAATCAGCCTTAAAATAATTCATTACTGAAGGTGTAATTACTAAAAAAGCCGATAAAATGAGTTCTCCATCACCGACCATTCTATTAAAGTCCGCATAACCATTGCGACATATATTAATAATTATAGAAGTTAATATTGGAAAAAAAGTAAGTATAACTGTTCCTACCCACCAATCTATCATATCTTCATTTGTCTCTGATTTTAAAATATTTTTTTCATCTGAATTTGATTCCTTTTTCATAAAGTTCCCCTATATAACCTGTATTTTATATATTTAGTAACTAAATCAAGGTACACTTCACATACTTCTATCTTTAACTGTTCTAACATATATATTTTCGCTCTACCCTACTTTCCTAGCAAGATATCCAAAGTGTGCTTTACTCCGATTTCCGCACTAAATACACCACTCCAACCAAGATTCTCTAATTTTTTGCTACTTAACACCTGTTTTGCAATCGGTGTTCTGTAAGCTAAATCAACATCATCTGGATCAGCGAATACTACTTTGCGATTTGCTGCTGATGCTATTATCTCTGCTAACTGTGCAATTGTAAGTCTAACATCCGGATTTGCTGTATTATAAGCCTCACCACATTTTCCGTTAATAAGAACTGTAATAATTGCCGAAGCACAATCACCAATATAGTTATAGCTACACATTTGTGTTCCAGCACTTTTCATAACTATATCTTCATTATCTAGTATGGCTCACGCTAATTAGCAACCTGTTTCATTTGTATAAATTCCCATCTACTGCGTTGTCGTCAATCGGCGTAGCCACCGCTACGCCTCATTCCTTCGCCTTGTAGATGAAAATTTATCCAGCATGAATCAGATTGTTAATTAGCGTGAGTCATACTAGTACATTTCTACTAATGAACTGAACATTTGCACGGTTATCTGTTGGAGTAATACTAGGTCCATAAGTATGACAAGGTCTAACCACTACAGTTTCCATGCCATACTGTTTACTATAAGATGCGCAGAGGTTTTCTGCTGCTCTTTTACTTGTAGGATAGCATACTTCATAGG
>NZ_JBWJVQ010000009.1:0-3262 GCF_056339875.1 Blautia sp. ZXY-1-C6 | reverse complement strand
CCGCGGAGGGCTTGCTTACACTTCTGCTAAACATGGCCTTCTTGGACTCACCCGTCAGATGTCATTGGATCATGGACGTACAGGAGTGCGTATAAATGCTGTTCTTCCAGGACCGATTGCAACAGATATGATTGCACGTGTGCTTGCAATTCCACAGCATCCGGTAACAATGAAGATTGGAATGAGTCCGGCAAAACGTCCTGGAGAACCTATCGAAGTAGCACAGGCCATTGCATTCCTTGCATCAGACGAAGCTAGTTTCATCCATGGAGCAGCTTTGGCTGTAGATGGCGGATATACGATATTTTAAAAATAATTGATATGCATTAGAAAAAGGAGTCATTTGGACTCCTTTTTTCAGTACGTAGGATCTGACTGCAGAGATAAATCAAAATATAGTACCCTAAGGAAAATCATCCAAGTCTAACGTACTGTCAGTACATGAATTCTTAAATAGGAGAGAACTATGTGCAGCAGATATTACATTGATCCCGGTATGACGGAAGATATTTCCAGAGTGGTACAGAACATAGATGGGAGGATCTGGCTGGCACAAGGAGATACCCGTCCGACCGATGTCGCACCAGTCATTGGACAGTCAGAACACGGACTGGAACTGGGTATATGCAGATGGGGATATCCCCTGTCAAAAAGCAAGGGTCTGGTCATCAATGCAAGGGTAGAAACTGTTTTGGATAAACCTTCTTTTCAAAACGGGATCTTATATCACCGGCTGTTGATTCCGGCAGGCGGTTTCTACGAATGGAATTCCCTGAAAGAAAAGAGTATCTTTACCAGACTGGATTCCTCTGTGCTGTACATGGCAGGGTTCTGTGACTGGTTTGATAATAGCAAAATGCCTGTACTTCTGCAGGCTTAGTCTTAATTTCTGTGATTTCATATTCGCCCTGGTCAAGGTTTTTAAAACTTCCAAATCCGTATTTCGTCCTTGTTTCCATATAAATCCAGTAGTACAATATGTTTATAAACATAAAGGAGGATTTGATTACCATGAAGAGAAAAAGGTTTTCCAGATTACTATTCTTAATGCTGACTATCATGATTACTGTTACGTTTTACCAGCCAGCCCAAGCAGCTTCCGGTAAATACACCGGGACCTACACAAAAACATGGTCTGTTTCAAGCAATATGACGGTCACCATCAAGCCGAGCTATTCCGTCATTGTAAATAAGGTTACCAGTACCAAAGTCAGGCTTCAGCTTGAAAAACTGGGAGTCAATGGTTCGCCTATCTATGCGACTGCTCCCATTACAGCAAAGCGTAAAGGAAACACAGTTTCTTTTAAGTGGAAAGATACATGGGGCAATTCCGGCACTGGAACATTAAAATTGTACAAAGGATACGTCAAATTAAAAGTAAAGCAGACATATACCGCCAGGTGGAATCGGAGTACTCTGGATACAAGCGGAAAATATATGAAAATCTACCGCCAGAGTGGTAATACAAAAATGGATAATATAGATTTATAACAACAGGGCAGAAACAGTTTTAATGCTGTTTCTGCTCATTTGTTTGGTTAATAAATTTTTGTCATTTTGGAAGTGTCCATAAAATTTATTTTCCGAATTTCTCCAATGTCTCCAGTACTCACATCCGGACAAAACGTGTAATCTTTTGTCTGGTTCCCAATAGTCACACGGGCATACCAGTGTTCGCTCCAGTTCCCGTCGTAATAAAGATTGCTTATCTTGTCGAAACCACCGATCTCTTTTGCTATGGCACACAGGATTGTTGGGGTTGTAGAGAATGTCTGGGTCTGACTTTGCGAAGTACAACTAAAAGGATAAAGCAGAGTTAAAAGATCTATAAAAGAAGTATAAAATCGGAAATAGAGTGGAAAGAGAGAAAAAAAAAGCCAGAGTTCCTGCTATAATACCTACATCAATGTTTGAGGCACTTTTTTCTGTTCCTTTTTAAAAGGCACTGCTCTGGCAGTTCTTTTGACCAGGGCAGAAGACTGTCGATAACGGATGGATCTTCCAGATGATGATTGTTTGGCGTTTCAGTGAGCAGATATTTCAGATACTCATAGACATCCAGTTCATTCGCTCTGGCGCTTTCCACCAGTGTATATAATACTCCATTTGCAAATGCTCCTTTCGGAGTATCAGCGAACAGCCATGCAAGAATGTCTGAGTCTGACCCTATGAAGTACAACTGAAATAAAAAAAGAGCCGTTCATTGATAAGCAATCCAATATAGACTTTGGAAAATATCTAGTAAAAAGAATCAAATATGTAGTTGTATAAAAGTATCATACACATAGGGGAGGAAAATCTATGGAACGCATACATATTGTTAAAAAAAGTGTAACAAAGTTAGATGTCGATTGTGTGGTTAATGCTGCCAATGAAGGATTGTGGGCAGGCGGTGGAGTATGCGGAGCTATTTTCAAAGAAGCCGGATATAATGAATTGACAGATGCTTGCACGAAGATAGGTCATTGCGATACAGGAAATGCTGTGATCACACCAGGGTTTCAGTTGAAAGCCAAATATATTATTCACGCTGTTGGACCACAGTGGCATGGTGGCAGTCATAATAAAGAACATTTGCTTCGAAAATGCTATCAAACGGCATTGCTTTTAGCACGGGATAATGGATGTAAATCTATAGGATTTCCTCTAATTTCCTCTGGTATATATGGTTATCCAAAGAAAGAAGCGTGGCAAGTGGTACTAAGGGCAGTTGCAGATTCTCTTGATTCTTTTGTGGATATGGAAGTCTATTTTGCTGTATTAGATGATACGATGCTTGCTATGGGACAGGAAATATATCATGCTATGTTCGATTATACAGGTGATTCATTGTTGGTATCTATTGATAAAGAAAAGCTGTGGCAGTGTATAGAGCTGTTGTGTAAAATACGGAAAATTGAATGGAAAACACCGCCATCAAAAAATGGATTGAATTATTTTCCCTTTCCAATCTATCCAGAGGGGATTTGGCAGGTGTTTAACCTTATGAAGCCGGATAGAGATTATGGAAAACATATGGAACAACAGCCGAGAAACATAGTACCAAGTGAGATGTCTGTAGAGCAGATTAATACAAGACTCACCTTGATTCAAAGGAGTGAACGTTTCGGTGATGGTAATGTTGCAGCAGAAATAGAAAATGGTAATTTGTTAAAAATGTTACTTCGCTTAGATGATCTTTTGAATAAAAGCGTAAAGAACTAGAATTTGCTTGAAAGAAGGTGAGGCAACACATTTGTAGCATTGGGGTCTGACACCAATG
>NZ_JBWJVQ010000008.1:0-2172 GCF_056339875.1 Blautia sp. ZXY-1-C6 | reverse complement strand
GGTTCGTCGCAAAACACTTCCATCCATATCGAAAAAAATCCATCTCCCAATGCCGTCATAATAATCTGATTTTTCATATCATTCTGATATTCTTTTGACAGGTCTTTCATATGATTCCAGTGTTCCAGCGAGTTTAATGCTTTTTGATAAGCTGTATTTCTTTGTCCAAATCGTCTATCTCTATCTTTTCCCATAGGAAGATTGCCTAAACCTACAAGGTTATATGTATTACGTGCTCTTTTCAGGTAATCCCCTGTTGAATCCAGTTTTATCAATAACTCTTCATTCACCTTTGGGATACCATTAATGTACGAATATGCGATAGCAGTATTATCTTCATCTGGCCACAAATAGTTTTTTTTATTTTCCGGCATTGTCTGTGCCTTTTTTCGTGTATTACAATATTTACATCCCAGGTTAAGATTATTCCAGTCTGTTAAATCTCCACCTTTGGATTTTGAAACCACATGTTCTACCTCAGGAACATGTGGTATAGAAAATTCACAATAAGAACAATACATTCCTATCCGTCTCTCTAAATATGGCAATGCGTCCTTATATTCATTTATTTTTTTATATGGAGACTCCCCCTTATTTATTGGTCTCATTCTTTTTCACTTTCCATTTCTGTTCCAGATACTGCTGATGTACCCACGCCATATAAGCAGGATTTTCGCTGTATTCAGCCTCCAGTTCCGCCAGTCTTTTTCCCAGCCTGTCTATGTCTTCCTGCGATTTTGCCTGTGTAAGTGCTTCAAAATACAGCTTTGAAGCTTCATATATTTTTCTCTTTTTTTCACTATATTGAGGTAACACAACCCCCATAATATCCTCCGAAATATCTTCAATACTCTCTCCTGAATATTCAGATTCCAGAGGCTGGTCTAATGTGATCAGCTCACCCTCTTCAAGTGATTGAATAATAAAAGGCGAATGTGTTGCACAGATAAACTGAATTTTAGGAAACAGTTGTTTTAAAATCCCAATAATTCTTTTCTGCCAGGTTGGATGCAAACTTAAATCAATTTCATCAATAAGAACAATACCCGGTGTTTCCTGTAAGGCTTTCTCCTTCAAATATGGATTTAATATACACATTCTTGCTGCAATATCCAAGATTATCTTGATAACGTTTCTATAACCGTCACTCAACATCTGAAATGGAAGAACGGTTCCTTCAGATGTTCTAAGTGCAATAATATCATCCTCATATTTTGTAGAAAATATAATTTTTTCACCTGATTTTAACTCATCTCTAAACGCCTCATTAACCGCCCACAAAATGACCTCATAAGCCGGGAAAATTTTTCCATCATTTTCTTCAACTGCAACAGCTTTAAGCGTATCTATATATCGAAATGCAATATCCAATCCATGCTGCGCATCAAGGCAGTGGCTATATGCGTCTGTTCTGCTCAATACGCCTGTCTTTACTGTTCTTTTATTTCCATCTTTCCAAAGTCGTGCTGAACTAAGGTATAATACCAGTGGCAGAATAACATCTTCATCAGAGTGATCTGCATTTGCGATTTTGCTTTCCCATTCAATTACAGTCTGCTGCATTGGATTTTTTCCACCAAACTTAGTTCTGCCATCCTGTTTCAAAAGAACACGCTGAAAACCAATAGACTCATAATCAATATTCCATGCAGCCTTACAACTAACCTTGCAAGGATACTGTGGGATTGCACCAGCAGTAAGAATTCTGCTATCATCTGAAATCTGAGTCTTTCGTCTTGCATCAGTTGATTTGATATTAAACACAAACCTGGAAGGTACATATGTCTTAAACGCTGCAAGATATGCCCCCAGCACGACATTAGCCGCTTCCAGTACTGTTGTTTTACCAGAGCCATTCTTTCCTGCAAAAACATTCATTCTTGAATTTAACACAAATTTCTTATCTTCAAACTGCCTGTAATTAAAAAGTTCTATTTCCTGGATATTAAATTCACACATACAATATGCCGCCTTCCTGAACACTAGTGAATCTGGAAATTTCAATAAATCCACTAATAAAAATCCGCTATATATTGTCTTTAGTATAACGGATTACTATGAAAAATACAATTTAAAGTTTTATTATAGAAATTTTAAAAGCAGAACTGAGAGACCAGTAGCAAACATTTAGGTTACTTACAATTGTTTATTTCATTGGGTCAGACCCCAATG
>NZ_JBWJVQ010000007.1:0-3256 GCF_056339875.1 Blautia sp. ZXY-1-C6 | reverse complement strand
TGGGGTCAGACCCCGACATTCTATTCACATAAAAATTCTTTGCGGCTTCGTAGTCAGACACGATGATTGCAATATGATGTATTTTTGATAAATTCATTTTTTCTCACGCTCCATTACTTTTATTTCCGTTGCAAACTATACATCAACCTTCAAAAATTACCGTGTGAACTCCTGGAGTTCAGTTTGTCCACACGGCATATCATCAAAACTTGATCACTTTCGGCTCATGAGTGAAAGAACTAATTGTAGCCACACCATTCTTGAAGTAGAACACCTCAGTGTTTCCATCATCTGTGTGTACTTCATAGGGTCAGACCCCGGAGGTTCCGTATTAAAATCTGTTTTTCATATTCCTAAATCTCCGTTATATTTAATTCAGTTTCAGGATAAAAACTATTTATACATAATGTACAGTGTGAACCTGGCATTTGACTGCCTTCCTAGATAAGTTCTGGTTATATTTTAACAGATAATGGATGATATGGGTATGGTATCATGTGTTAAATTTTCAAGGTACAAATCTAACTGAATAGGTACGCGCTTTTGACGCTTAAATCATCTAAATTACAAAATATAAGTTTTTCCATATAAGAATCCCCTTAATTATAGTCTATTAAAAGAGTCATATACTGTTGGCTTTTTTCTTCTCTCTTTTCCACTCTATATCCGATTTTATAATTCTTTTATAGATCTTTTAGCTCTGCTTTATTCTTTTTAGGTGTACTTCATAGGGTCAGACCCCGAAAGCGAACCCAGGCAACCGTTCTGGCAGAAGCCATTCCATAAAGCATATGAGCTCTGCCATCTTTTCCTTTTTTGATAACCGGAATATCCTGAAGCCTGCACTGCGGGCACTCATAGCTCTTACTGTAGTATTCATATACTTTCAGTTTTGCCGGTACAAAAACCAGTTCTCGGCGGACAAACTCTTCCCCGATTTCTTTCAGTGGGGTACCACAGACAGGGCAGAGTTTCTCTTCCTCAGAAAGTTCCAGATACTTTTTTTTCAACAGGAACTCCCTTAAAACGCTCCGCATCTGTAGCTCTTGCTTTTCGCTTTTTTGCTGTTTTTTCCGGAAGAATTGTTTCAAGATCCTCTGCTTTTGCAACCTCCGGATCCTGTTCCAGTTCAGCCTCGTTGAAAAAGTTTAACTGTCCTGGAATATTGAGAGTTCTTTTTTCGCTGGAGGTGCCAAACAGTTTTTTTCGGAGAAGGTCTATCTCTTCTTTCAGATTATCCCGTTACTGGGTGAGAACCGCTTCCCGTTTATTGGCAGCATCGACAGTTGCCTGAAGTGTTTTTATCATCTTTTTGAGATCGTTTATCATGTCCTTCAGCTCACGGAGCTGGATATCTTTGGAACTGTCTGCCACTGCTTTTTCCTCCTGTTTCTGATGTTTCCATTATACCAGAAAACAGTGGCTTTTCCTAGCAAAACAGCGGATTTACCAGACCTTGAAAGTGCCGAAAATACAGCAAAAAGCAAGAGTTTTATGTGCATCTTTTTTACGTTGCCTGGATCGCTTTGGGCTGCTCAATATCAATGCCAGACATCAGCCAGTCGAACTCCCGCCATGTAAGATTCCGGACCTCAGATTTATTCCTGGGCCACCGGTAAGATCCCTGGGCGGTCAGTCTTTTGTAGATCATAACGATTCCGTCAGGTTCTTTTAAAATAGCTTTGATACGGTCGCATCTACGGCCGCAGAAAAGAAAAAGTGCATGGTCGATCTCCATCGAAAACTGTTCCTGGATGATCGCACATAGTCCATCAATGGACTTGCGCATATCTGTTCTGCCACAGACGATATAGATCGCATCAACACTTGAGATGTCCGCTAACATAACGACTCCTTAAGCGTATCCATAAGCATCTTCAGAAGTAACGGTTTGATCTCATTACTCATTCGTATAAGCAATCCGTCTGCTTCGATTTCAATCGTATGTGAATTGTCAAGGTGCATAGGTCTGTTTCCATTATCTGGGATCAGTCCTGCCGGAGAAGACTCCGGTTCTATAGCAATCTGGACTACATCCTGTTTATGGGATGTAAGGTCAAGAGTGCTGGCTTTGGGGGCTGGATCCGGTATCTGACAGGCTTTTTTGCGGAGACGGGTAACTGCATTGTAAAAACAGCTGGGAGATATCCCATGCTCATTACACCATGCAGCATCTGTCAGGCCGCTTTGTCTGCATTCGGTTACCAGTTCCATCCATTCGTCCAGGGAACGCCCTGGAGCACGTTTCTTACTCATAATGAAACCTCCAAATGTAGTAAATTTCTACATCCTATCAAGCGGAGTGTAGTAAAAATCTATTTACTATCATTATGAGTTTAAAAACGTAGACAGTAAAGCTACCCAAGATTTAAGCGCTTACGATGAACATCTGGTGCGTTATATCATCTGAACACGAAATGCTGGGAGGTGATGTCTGATATGGGATCCTATTACCAGTGCAGTGATCCGGACAGCAATGAAAAAAACTGGACCGGTCATATCCGTCCATTAAACATAAACAGAAATGAGTTTGAGGTGACCGCCCGTGGAAGCACTTTCCATCTGCTGGTAGGAAAACATGCATATGGAAAGTATCTGTGTATTCCCAACTGGGGGATCGGCACAGAAATATCGTCCCTGTCGGACTGCTTCTGGAACAGGGGACGCCTTGAACAGGACTATTCGGAGCTGTCAAAGGTGGACGTCATCAGTATCGTAAAAGCACTTGAAGCACTCAGCTCATATGTAACATTGTAAATGAAACAGATAATCCGGCAGGAAATCTGCCGGATTGCACAAAAATGCCAATGACACAAAACTCAGCAGATCTGTGACATGGGAGCAAATCTGATTAGTGACAAACTGAGAAATCAGCAACACTTCCCACTTGCCACTCTATACCCGATTTTATAATTCTTTTATAGATCTTTTAGCTCTGCTTTATTCTTTTTAGCTGTACTTCATAGGGTCAGACCCTGACATTCTTTGAACTGATACATAAAAGACGAAAAAAATCTTCAACGATCTTTTGTTCTCAGTTCCGTGAAAGTGAATGATACCAGCAAATCTGTGATGGTGAAAGTACTCTTGCTGATGCCATCATGGATCGTATATCGTATGATTCCTATAAGATCGATATTGAAAGTGTTGACCCATCTAAAGACTTCTCTATGAGAGAAGTATATGGACTGGACCCTGCAATGGCAAAGTAACTTAATTTGCAAGTAATTAACTGAATTTTCTCTGGCTTTTTTCT
>NZ_JBWJVQ010000006.1:0-20536 GCF_056339875.1 Blautia sp. ZXY-1-C6 | reverse complement strand
GTCGGAGTTAATGACCATCAGGTAGATTTGTTTGAGGGACAGTATGCAGTGCCAAACGGAATGGCATATAATTCCTATGTGATTCTGGATGACAAGGTTGCAGTTATGGATACTGTAGATGCCAATTTCAAACATGAATGGCTGGATAATCTTGAACAGGCACTGGGTGGACGTAAGCCGGACTATCTGATCGTTCAGCATATGGAGCCTGACCATGCAGCAAATGTAGCGAACTTTCTGGAAGTATATCCCGGCACTACAGTAGTAGCCAATGCGAAGACATTTGTAATGATCAAGAATTTCTTCGGACTGGATCTGGAAGGGCAGAAACTGGAAGTAGAGAATGGTTCTACACTGAGTCTGGGAAATCATAATCTTACTTTTGTATTTGCGCCAATGGTACACTGGCCGGAGGTTATGGTGACTTATGACAGCACAGATAAAGTTCTTTTTTCGGCAGATGGATTTGGTAAGTTCGGTGCTCTGGATGTGGAAGAAAACTGGGATGATGAAGCAAGAAGATACTTTATCGGTATTGTTGGTAAATATGGCGCACAGGTACAGAGACTTCTGAAAGTAGCAGTTACTCTGGATATTCAGATCATCTGTCCGTTACATGGTCCGGTACTTACAGAAAATCTGGGACATTATATCAGCCTCTATGATACCTGGTCCTCTTACACACCGGAGGAAGAAGGAATCGTAGTTGCATATACTTCTGTATACGGACATACCAAAGAAGCAGTCAATCAGTTTGTGGAGAAATTAAAGAGCAAGGGATGTCCGAAAGTAGTTGTTTATGATCTGGCAAGAGATGATATGTCTCAGGCACTCAGCGATGCATTCCGCTACAGTAAGTTGGTACTGGCAACAACTACTTATAATGCAGGAATCTATCCGTTTATGAATGACTTTATTACCCGTCTGGCAGAGCATAATTTCCAGAACCGTACAGTAGGTCTTATTGAAAACGGTTCCTGGGCACCTCTGGCAGCAAAAGTAATGAAAAATATGCTTTCTGAATGTAAGAAAATCAACTGGCTGGACACCACAGTGAAGATCATGTCCGCAGTAAATCAGGAAAACAGAGATCAGATGGAATCGATGGCTTCCGAGCTTTGTAAGGAATATATTGCAAAGAATGATGAACTGGCAAATAAAAATGACATGACAGCGTTATTCCGTATTGGTTATGGTCTCTATGTAGTGACATCAAATGACGGTAAGAAGGATAACGGACTGATTGTCAACACAGTTACCCAGCTGACAGACTCTCCGTTCCGTGTTGCAGTTAATATCAATAAGACAAATTATTCTCACCATGTTATCAAGCAGACAGGGGTGATGAATGTAAACTGTCTCTCTGTAGATGCTCCGTTCTCTGTATTTGAACAGTTTGGTTTCCAGAGTGGAAGAAGCGTGGATAAATTTGCGGGACAGAAGGTGAATCGTTCTGATAACGGACTGATATTCCTGGACAAATATATCAACGCATTTATGTCCCTGAAAGTAGAGCAGTATGTAGATCTGGGAACTCACGGAATGTTCATCTGCAGTGTGACAGAAGCCCGCGTGGTAAGTGACCAGGAGACAATGAGCTACACCTATTATCAGAAAAATGTAAAACCGAAACCTGAAACAGAAGGTAAGAAAGGATTTGTATGTAAAGTCTGCGGATATATCTACGAAGGTGATGAACTTCCGGAAGATTATATCTGCCCATTGTGTAAACATGGAGCTGTAGACTTCGAGCCGATTGGATGAAAGATTTCTCTTGTTAAACTGCTAAAGAGTGACATTCTGTTATATGAATAATTGTTGAGATTTCAGAGTGATCTGATTGATAAAATAAAAAATAGAGATTGTCAGTGGTTATTAAATAGCTGGCAATCTCTATTTTGCTCCAATATGGTACTATTATTAAATGCAGAAAATAGTACAATTACAGTTGTATTGTAAGGATGAATAGACGATGGGATATTAATAGAAACATTATGGGATGTAAAGAAATTTTGATAGACGAATTCAATAGCAATATGTTACACTTTATAAAAGTTAGAATTTAATATATCAAAATATAAAGGGAAGTGTGTCTATTGAAACAAATTAAAAAGAAACTTTCAAAAAGAATATATTGGAATATTATGAACTTTCTGAGCATTATGATGAAATAAAAATGTGGTATGACGGATATCGGTTTGGAAATGTAGAGGTTTACTGTCCCTGGGATGTGATAAATTATTGTGATGAATTGCGTATAAACAATATGGCGCAGCCACAGAATTACTGGTCTAATACTAGCAGTAATGAAGCGGTGAAACGCTTTATTCAGGAGACTGATAAGGGAACGGTCAGAAAGGAAATTGAGAAACTGATAGCAGGAGAAACAATTGTAAAGGAGATTCATCAGGAACTGACATATCAGGATATGTATGCTTCGATTGAAAACCTGTGGAGTATTCTTTTTACTACGGGATATCTCACACAGACCGGAAGAAAAGATGCAAATACGTTCATGCTTACCATTCCTAATATGGAAATACGTAATATTTTTCTGACACAGATTATGGAATATTTTAAGAAAATTGTTTCTGAGAATGGAGAAGCACTTGAAGTACGGTATTGCATTTTACAAAAAGAAATGCAGAGTAATGACAGTTAAATAAATGAAAAACAAATACACAAAAGCAGCAGAACCATTGAGGGATAGTGATTCAATGGTTCTGCTTTTTACTGTCTGTATTGATGAAGTTGCTTAATGTAACTGGAATACTACGGTTTCGTAAGGTTTGAGTACAAGTGTTCCAATTCCGTATTCAACTTCATTTTCTCCGTAATTGGAAATGATTACGGGAGTGTTGCACGGTAATTCAATATCTTCAGCGCCATAATGGAATTTCTGCATGGATGCAGAGAAATTATGCACTGCCAGCCATGTTTCATCCTGGTAACTTCTGGTATAGGCAATTACCGGACCATCTTCCGGGCAGCAGAGTTTGAAATCTCCATGAGCCATTACCGGATGTTTCTTACGCAGTGCGATGAGATTCTGGTAGAATCTGAAAACAGAACAGTCATCATTCATCTGGCTTTCTGCGTTAATGAGTTTGTAGTTTGGATTGACACCCAGCCACGGAGTATGCTCAGAAAATCCGCCGTTTGGACTGTCGTTCCACTGCATAGGCGTTCTTGCATTATCACGGCTGATACTTCTGGATTCTGCCAGTGCTTCTTCAGGAGAAGCTCCTTGTTCGATCATGGTTTTATAATAATTGCGGGTATCAATGTCATTGTAATCATCGATAGATGGGAAGGCAACATTGGTCATTCCCAATTCTTCGCCCTGGAAAACAAAGGGGGTACCGGGAAGTGTGTGCAGATAACATGCCAGCATTTTTGCAGATTCTGACCAGAATTCTCTGTCATTTCCGTAAAGGGAAACCTGACGCGGTTTGTCGTGATTACTTAAAAATCTTGCCCACCATCCGTCTTTTTTTAGGATTTCATAATCTTTCTTAAGATCACGTTTCATTTTCTCTGGTGACCATGTCTGGATTTCAACAATCGGAGGGACAAATGGAATAGCCATGTTAAATTCTTTGCTTGCTGCGCTGGAATAGTTGATGGCATCCTGTTCATTGTTGATATTAACTTCTCCTACACTCATCAGATTGTCGGGAGTCATTGTTTCTGCAACCATTTCACGGATGTAGCGGTGGGTTCCTTCCAGATTTACACACGCTACAGTACCAATGGGTTCATTCATATCTGCACGTCCGTCCAGTCCTTTGTCAAGATAACTGATGGCATCAATGCGATATCCGTCAACACCTTTCTCATTCCAGAAACGGATAATATCAAAAATTTTCTCTTTAGTTTCCGGATTATCCCAGTTCAGATCCGGTTGTTCTTTAGCAAAGAAATGGAGATAGTATTGTCCACGTTCAGGAACATATTCCCAGGCACTTCCGCCAAATACGGACATCCAGCAGTTGGGTGCGCCTCCGTCCGGTGCAGGATCACGCCAGATATAGTAATCACTGTAAGGATTATTGCGGGATTTCTTTGATTCCCGGAACCATTTATGTTTATCTGAAGAATGGTTCAGGACCAGATCCATGATAATGGCGATGCCTCGTTCATGTGCACCGTCGCGGAAAGCATCCCAGTCTTCCATAGTTCCGAATTCTTCCATGATCGCGAAGTAATCAGAAATATCGTAACCGTTATCCACATTCGGAGAAGCATAGACAGGAGACATCCATACTGCATTGATGCCAAGCTCCTTCAGATAATCTAGCTTCTCAATCATTCCCTTCAGATCACCGATTCCATCATTGTTGCCATCTTTAAAACTTCTTGGGTAAATCTGGTAGATCACCAGATCTTTATACCAGTCTTTTTTGTGTTTCATATGTACATCCTTTCGTCTTTTTGCATAAATAAACTCTGAAATTATTATATTGTATTGTGCAAAAAAACGCAATGAAGAAAACGAGATTATTTTTGATAATAGTAACACACGTGTTACTGTTCACATTCCACTATCCCGCGAGGTGTTTTGGCATGAATATGCCAAAATCCCGAGACATACAAGCCAAAATTCCATTGCCGCAGGCAATCTGGAATGAATTTTGGCTAAGTTACTGTGAACGGAGTGAACAGTAACTAATAACGAAGTAAACAGTAATACACACTCTGGACATATCAGATTGTACAGAAAAAAGAATTGTGATAGAATAGGCGCGTAAAATATGTTACTGTACATAAGACAATGAAAGACGGAGAACAGAATGAACGCAAATTTTGAATATTATAAAGTTTTTTATTACGTATCAAAATATGAGAATCTGACAAAGGCAGCATCAGTATTAAAGACCAGCCAGCCGGCTGTGACCAGGACGATACATAATCTGGAAAATATATTAGGGTGCAGACTGTTTACCAGAAGCAAAAGTGGCATGAAACTGACTCCTGAGGGAAAGATTTTCTATCAGTATGTAGCAGCAGGCTGTGCTCAGTTTTTCAAAGCCGAGGATAATCTTAATAATCTGATCAGCCTTGAGAACGGGACCATTTATATCAGTGCAACAGAGACAGCATTGCACTGTTATTTGTTCGAGGCAGTCAGAGACTTTAATATTCAATACCCGAATGTGCATTTTAAAATTCTTAATAACAGCACTACAGATTCTGTAAATGCCTTAAAAGAGGGTAAAGTAGATCTTGCAGTTGTATCTGCTTCTTTACAGTTAGCAGAGCCACTGAAAATGAAAGTAGTGCGAAAGTATAGGGAAATTCTGATCGGAGGCAGTCGTTTTGCGGAGCTGAAGGGGAGGAAGACTTCGTTGGAGGAACTTTCAGCCTATCCATGGATCAGCCTGACTTCCGAGGCAATCAGCAGGAGATTTTTGAATGAGTATTTTTCAAAAAATGGACTGCAGTTTTCGCCGGATGTAGAGCTGGCGACTACAGATATGATTCTCCCGGCAGTACGGTATAATATGGGAATCGGATTCCTGCCAGAAGAATTTGCCGGAGATGATCTGGAATCCGGAAAGGTTTTTGAGATAGATGTAAATGAAACACTTCCGGAGAGAAGCATTATTCTGATCCATGATACAGAATATCCTCAAAGTATTGCATCTAAAGCATTCCAGAAGTTTTTGGCAGAACGGAAAGAACAGAACCGCTGAAATAGAAAAGTCATCAGGAAATCCACATGATGTGAATCCTGATGACTTATTATATTTATAAGGAATTTATCATCTGTTAGACGGATTTATTTATGCCACTCCCAGTTTCGAATCTCTTCCAGATCCTGGCCATATTCAGCAATATACTGTTTGTGCTCAACAAGCTTGTCATTCATCTTCTGGATTAAGAAGGAACCTTTGTTTCCAAGCTGTGGAAGATGCATGATGGCATCCTTTACAAGATTGAAACGGTCAATCTGGTTCTGTACACGCATATCGAATGGTGTAGTAATAGTACCTTCTTCCTGATATCCGTGAACAGAGATATTGTGGTTGTGACGCTCATAAGTAAGCTCATGGATCAGTGTTGGATATCCATGGAATGCAAAGATGACAGGTTTATCTTTTGTGAAGATTGCATCATATTCTGCGTCACTTAAGCCGTGTGGATGTTTGTGGTCAGATTCCAGTTTGAACAGGTCGACAACGTTAACAACACGGATCTTAAGTTCCGGCATTTCATCACGAAGGATAGTAACTGCAGCCATGATCTCAAGTGTAGGTGTATCACCGCAGCAGGCCATAACAACGTCTGGTTCTTCACCACAGTCATTGCTTGCCCACTCCCAGATACCGATACCCTGTGTGCAGTGCTTAACAGCCTGCTCCATGGTCAGCCACTGGCAGCTTGGATGCTTGGAAGCTACAATTGCATTGACATAGTTCTTACTCTTGATGCAGTGATCGAAGCAGGAGAGTAAGCAGTTAGCGTCCGGTGGTAAGTACATACGAACTACGTCTGCTTTCTTATTGGCAATGTGATCCAGGAATCCAGGATCCTGATGAGTAAATCCGTTGTGGTCCTGCTGCCATACGTTGGATGTCAGGATGAAGTTCAGGGATGCGATAGGCTGTCTCCAGGAAAGCTGATTGCAAACTTTCAGCCATTTTGCATGCTGGGCTGCCATGGAGTCAACGATACGGATGAAAGCTTCATAGCTTGCGAAGAAGCCATGACGACCTGTTAACAGGTAACCTTCCAGCCATCCTTCACACATATGCTCACTGAGCATACTGTCCATAATACGTCCGTCTCTTGCGAGGCAGTCATCAGTATCAAGCATTTCTGCGTTCCAGTCACGTTTCTGATATTCAAATACTTTGTACAGACGGTTGGACATGCTTTCATCTGGTCCAAAGATACGGAAGTTCTTGTTTTCTTCATTCAGTTTGAAGATGTCGCGGATGTATCCGCCAAGTTCGATCATATCCTGAGCTTTTGTTTTGCCAGGCTGTACTTCAATACCGTAATCGCGGAAGTCCGGAAGACGAAGATCTTTCAGAAGAAGTCCACCATTTGCATGTGGGTTGGCACCGAGACGTGCATTTCCCTTAGGAGCCAGTTCAGCCAGTTCCGGGATCAGGCGTCCGTTTTTATCAAACAGTTCCTGAGGACGATAGCTTTCCAGCCACTCCTTCAGAAGTTCAAGATGTTCCGGTTTTTCCATAGTGATCGGAACCTGATGAGCACGGAAAGAACCTTCAATCTGAAGTCCGTCAACAACCTTAGGACCTGTCCATCCCTTAGGAGTACGAAGGATGATCATTGGCCATACCGGACGTTCCGGATTATTGTTCTCACGGGCGTTCTTCTGGATCGCTTTGATTTCTTCGATCACTGTGTCCATTGTTTCAGCCATCTTCTTGTGCATTGTCATTGGGTCGTCACCTTCAACGAAATATGGTTTCCAGCCACAGCCCTTGAAGAAGCATTCAAGTTCTTCATGAGAAAGACGGGAGAAGATAGTCGGGTTGCTGATCTTATATCCATTTAAGTGAAGAATAGGAAGTACAGCACCGTCTGTGATCGGGTTCAGGAATTTGTTGGACTGCCAGGATGTCGCCAGAGGACCAGTCTCAGCTTCACCATCACCTACAACAGTAGTTGCAATCAGATCCGGGTTGTCAAATACAGCTCCGAAAGCATGAGCGATGGAGTAACCAAGCTCGCCACCTTCATTAATGGAACCAGGTGTTTCCGGTGCGCAGTGGCTTGGGACTCCGCATGGGAAGGAGAACTGTTTGAACATTTTCTTCATACCTTCCTCATCCTGACTGATGTTAGGATAAACTTCGCTGTAGGAACCTTCCAGATAGGTGTTGGCGATCATGAAGTTTCCGCCATGTCCAGGACCGGAAAGCAGGATCATATCAAGGTCATAACGTTTGATGACACGGTTGCAGTGTGCATAAACGAAGTTCTGTCCCGGTACAGTTCCCCAGTGACCAACAATTTTTTTCTTGATCTGATCCATAGTTAATGGCTCTCTCAGAAGCGGATTGTCGAGAAGATAGAGCTGTCCGGCAGACAGATAGTTAGCTGCACGCCAGTAAGCATCGATTTTGTCAAGCATTTCCTGGTTTAAAGGCTGCTTTTCCAGACATAATTTGTTGTCTTCCATTTTCTTACCTCTTTCTTTGTCTTTGATGTGTATAGCTTAAGATGTCGAAGATATCTGTATAAGAAATTTTCTGGTGGTAGTTAATGATAAACGTTTCTCAACAGATAAGTTGGAGTGTTACTTTGTTATTTTTTAACCGAACACATCCTATCATATCAGAAATGAAACGTAAAATAGAAATATTGCATTGTAATTATAAGTTTTTGATATGGATAAAAAATAAGCTCCTTCTGATGAAATGCGGAGCAGTTATTCGGTATAGAGCTGCGTAGCGAAGCAGATTGTGAATATCCGCTTGACGACAATTCTCTGAGTGGAAATGATTGGTGTTTAATATGGAAGATGACGAAAAGAACTAAGCAATGATTAGTAATTTTCACGAAAAAATGGATAACATGAAAGTTGTATTGCAATTTGCACAAAAAATAGATATAATAAAAAAAACAATTGCGCATAAGGTATAGAAAAACTGCTTATATGTACTAGATAAAGTATAGGCGGTAAAAGTGAAGAATGGCGAAGGAGACAAGAATCATGGGAAAAAGAGCAGCAGGAATATTAATGCCGATCAGCAGTCTTCCATCAGACTATGGCATCGGATGTTTTTCCAAAAGTGCATATGAATTTGTAGACTGGTTAAAGGAAGCAGGACAGACTTACTGGCAGATTCTGCCATTGGGACCGACCAGCTATGGAGATTCTCCATATCAGTCTTTCTCTACATTTGCAGGTAATCCATATTTTATTGATCTGGATACACTTGTGGAAGAAGGAGTTCTTGATAAGAAAGACTGCGAGAAAGTTAACTGGGGAAAGAAGCCTGATGAGGTAGATTATGAAAAAATCTACAAAGGCCGTTATCCTCTTCTGAGAAAAGCATACGAGAACAGTGATATCAGCAAGAATCCTGACTATCAGAAATTCGTAGCAGAGAACAGCTGGTGGTTGTCAGATTATGCTCTGTTTATGGCAGTAAAAGACCGTTTCGAAGGTGTAGAATGGACCAAATGGGCTGAGGATATCAGACTCCGCTGGAACAATGCCATGGATTATTATCGTGAAGAACTCTATTTTGATATTGAATTCCAGCAGTATATGCAGTTTAAGTTCTATGAGCAGTGGATGAAACTGAAATCCTATGCAAATTCAAAAGGAATCCAGATCATTGGAGATATTCCGATTTATGTTGCAATGGACAGTGCTGATGCATGGGCGCATCCGGAGCTGTTCCAGCTGGATCAGGATAATGTACCACTGGCAGTAGCAGGATGCCCTCCGGATGGATTTTCTGCAACCGGTCAGTTATGGGGAAATCCGTTATATCGCTGGGATTATCACAGAAATACAGGATATCAGTGGTGGATTTCCAGAATGAGTTACTGCTTCAGACTGTATGATGTTGTGCGAATCGATCATTTCCGTGGATTTGATGAATATTTCTCTATTCCATACGGAGATAAAGATGCAAGAGGCGGACACTGGGAAAAGGGTCCCGGAATTGATCTGTTCCGTAAGATTGAACAGGCGCTTGGATGGAAGCAGGTTATTGCAGAGGACTTGGGATATATGACAGATTCCGTACGTCATCTGGTATATGAGAGCGGCTTCCCGGGAATGAAGGTTCTGGAATTTGCGTTTGACTCCAGAGATTCCGGATGTGCCAGTGATTATCTGCCACATAATTATCCGGAGAACTGCGTGGCATATACAGGAACCCATGATAATGAAACTATCGTGGGATGGTGGAAGAGCATCACAGCAGCTGAGAGAAAACTGGCGAGAGATTATCTGTGTGATCATGCAACACCGGAAGAAGAACTGTATAAGTGTTTCATCAGTCTGATCATGCGCAGTGCTGCGCGTGTCTGCGTTATCCCAATGCAGGACTATATGGGACTGGACAACAGATTCCGAATGAATAAACCATCTACAGTTGGTATGAACTGGAAGTGGAGAATTAAGAAGAGAGATCTTACAAAGAAACTCCAGAAGGAAATCTATGATGTGACACTTCGTTATGGACGTAAGAACTGGGATTAAATACATAATGAAATAATTGGAATAATGACAGCGTTTCGGATATAAATAATATTCGGAACGCTGTTTTTTTAACCGAATCAAGCAGTTATTTGGTAAAAAAAGCAACGAAGTGGTTGGTTTTATCTGTTTTGTTTTATCCAGTCAGAGTCATCTGTCAGAGGGAAAAAAAGGACAGTTTCGCAAGGTCTTTATTTTTGTATGAAAAAGAAAACATTGAAATTGTTTTGACGGGCGTACAATTGAAAAAGAAATGCATTGATTTTCGGGCAATGTCTGATAAAATATTAACCAGAAAAAACAAAAGAACAGATTTTCAGGAGGGAAAATAAATGAACTATAACAGATTAGAAACCAGTCTGATCGATGTGATCAAAGAGGAACAGGCGAAGCTTGGATATATGAAGGAGAAGATCAGCCTTTATTATCCGCTCAGTTCCCTGAATCATTTCTTTGGCAATGAGACGGATGCTGCAGGCATGATGGAGATTTTAAAAGATTTTCCTTCTTATATAGAAGAGAAATTTGGTGAAGTAGCAGTATCACACAGAGGAGATCGTTTCTGCTTCACTGTTTCGGAAAAAGCTTCCGAATATGTACATAATAATATGAAAGAGAATGAATTTATCAAGGCATTGATCGAACTGGTTGGCAGACATGGATGTACGATAGAGGAAATTAAAGAACTGTTCCATTCTTATTCAGATAAAATCATTACTGAACCAATGGATAACGAGGAGTTTGATGTGATGATCCGCTTTGATGATGGATCAGATCCTTATTATTATTGTTTTAAAGATGAAGGATGCCATATCATTTACCACAGATTTCTGCCGGAAGACTATGCAGATTTTGGATTCTGATAAGAATGAGTGAAAAATTTTCCAACTGTCGGATCGGCAAAAATATATGTGACATTTGCAACAAAAGTATGTTATTTTTTTGTCAAATATCAACAAAAATAAGTCGAAATTCTATATTGACAGATAGTCTCAATAATGGTAATTTTTATTTGATTTAATGTTTTCATTTATAGAAACAGGTAAAATTTTATTACATTATTTTACAGGAATAAAATAGATAAAACTGAGTTGACAGTTTGGAGGGAAAGATTAAATGAGAAAAACCAAAATTATCTGTACAATGGGACCGTCTACTGATAAGGGCGATGTTATGGAGCAGCTTGTGAGAGAGGGAATGGACGTAGCACGTTTCAACTTCTCACATGGACCTCACGATGAGCAGAGAGGCCGTATCCAGAAACTGAGAGAACTTCGCAAGAAATATGACAGACCTGTTGCAGCACTTCTTGATACAAAGGGACCGGAGATCAGACTTGGATGCTTCAAGGATGGCAAGGTTTCTCTGGAAGAAGGACAGATTTTTACATTTACAAATAAAGATATTGAAGGAACTAATGAGTGCGTAAGCATTACTTATAAAGAGCTTTATAAGGATGTGCAGCCGGGTGGACATATTCTGGTTGATGATGGACTTGTAGACCTGGAGGTTCAGGACATCTCAGGAAAGGACATTGTCTGCAAGGTTATTAATGCAGGTGTGATTGGCGACAAGAAGGGTGTCAATGTTCCGGGTGCAAACCTGAAGATGCCATTCATCAGTAAAAAAGACCATGATGATCTTCTCTTCGGTATCCAGGAAGGATTTGATTTCGTTGCAGCATCTTTTACACGTACTGCAAACGATATCCGCGAAGTAAGAAAAATCCTGAAAGAAAACGGCGGTGAAGAGATTCAGATCATTGCAAAGATTGAGAACCAGCAGGGCGTTGACAATATCGACGAGATTATTGAAGCAGCAGATGGCATCATGATCGCCAGAGGTGACATGGGTGTTGAGATCCCGCCGGAATATGTACCTGTTATCCAGCAGAAAATTATCCAGAAAGTTTACACAGCAGGAAAACCGGTTATTACAGCAACACAGATGCTTGACTCCATGATCTCTCATCCGAGACCAACCCGTGCAGAGGCTACAGACGTTGCCAATGCGATTTTTCAGGGAACAAGTGCAACTATGCTTTCAGGAGAAACCGCAGCTGGTAAATATCCGGTACAGGCACTTCAGATGATGAGCCGTATTGCAGAACATATGGAGCAGAATATTGATTACAATACAATCTTTAAGAAAACAGACAGAAATGAGAATCCGGATATCACAAATGCAATCGCACATGCAACCTGTCTGACCGCAATCGACTTGAAGGCCAGTGCAATCCTTGCAGTGACAAAATCCGGAAGTACAGCTCATATGATGTCCAAACACAGACCAGGATGTCTGATCGGTGCATGTACAAGCTCTGAGAGAGTTCTTCGCCAGCTGAATCTATCCTGGGGTGTTTACCCGATGCTGATCAAAGAAGAATACAGTTCTGAGATCCTTTGCCTGAGAGCAATCGAAGCAGCACAGAAGCATAAACTTGTAAAAGTTGGCGACACTATTGTATTTGCCGGTGGTGTACCGCTTGGAATTCCGGGAAGAACAAACCTGATCCGCGTCTGCACAGTAGAATAGTGGAGCAGGTTATGAAACGGTTAGTCATAAAAAATAAAAGAAAAATCTGGCTCTGGTTTCTGTTTATCGTGCTTCTGATCTTGGCATGCAGGGCTGCGTATGTCACGGGAAATAAGAATATGCAGATAAGAGACGAGGCAGTAGAGGAACAGCAGGTAGAGAATGTAGTGGGACAGGATAAAGTGGAGAGATTATGCTGAATCAATTTTCGAGAACTGAGCTTCTTCTTGGAAAAGAAGCGATGGATAAACTGGAGAATGCCCGTGTGGCAGTATTTGGAATCGGAGGAGTTGGAGGTTATGTATGTGAAGCATTGGTCAGAAGCGGCGTAGGGGCCTTTGATCTGATCGATGATGACAAAGTATGCCTGACGAATCTTAACAGACAGATTATTGCCACCAGGAAAACTGTTGGTCAATATAAAACAGAGGTGATGCGGGACAGGATCCTGGACATTAATCCGAAAGCAGATGTGAGAATCCATAACTGTTTTTATCTTCCGGAGAATGCTGCTGATTTCGATTTTAGTGAGTATGATTATGTGGTAGATGCTGTGGACACAGTGACTGCGAAGATTGAACTGATCATGCGTGCAAAAGAGGCAGGGACTCCTGTTATCAGCAGTATGGGTGCCGGAAATAAGCTGGATGCCAGTGCATTTCGGGTGGCAGATATCTATAAGACGAAGGTGTGCCCGCTGGCGAAGGTTATGCGCAGAGAGCTGAAGAAGCGTGGTGTGAAAAAACTGAAGGTTGTTTATTCGGAAGAACAGCCGATCAGACCGATTGAAGATATGGCAATCAGCTGCAGATCGCATTGTATTTGTCCTCCGGGTGCTGCGCATAAGTGTACGGAGCGCAGAGATATTCCGGGCAGTGTGGCGTTTGTGCCGTCTGTCGCCGGGCTGATTATTGCAGGAGAGGTTATTAAAGACCTGACTGCAGAGTACAGAAGATAAGAAGTGTTTATTTTGAGATGTGTATGGTGTCAGAAATGGTATGGTGCACATCTTTTTTTGCGGGAAATATTTGGAATCGGATGGGGGTATTACTTTTTGGATTTTATAGAATTGTTATAGGGAAAAAGTCAAAATAATATAAAAATTTACGGGATTTTCAAAAGATAATGAAAGAAAAAGGAGAGAATCTGTGATACACTGTCATTATTGACGGATAGAAATCTATTAGAACTGTGGAGATATAGAAGTTTGGTGGATCAATGTCTGAATGATGTCAGCTTAATAAATTTCAGATTGGAGGATATAACATCGGATGAAAACAAATTACAACAGAACAGTGCAGGCCTGTTTTATCGGATATGTAGTGCAGGCCATTGTGAACAATTTCGTTCCTCTGCTGTTTCTGACATTTCAGGGCAGTTACGGGATTTCGCTGCAGAAGATCACACTTCTGGTTACTTTTAATTTCGGGATCCAGTTGCTGGTAGATCTGGCATCGATTGGATTTGTGGACAGAATAGGTTATCGTGCATCTATGATCCTGGCACATGCAATGGCGGCTGCAGGTCTGATTTTGCTCACAGTATTGCCGGAGTGCCTGGGAGATCCGTTTGTGGGACTTCTCATTGCAGTTATGATCTATGCCATCGGAGGCGGATTGCTGGAGGTGCTGGTAAGTCCTGTGGTGGAAGCCTGCCCTACAGATAATAAGGAAAAAGCAATGAGTCTCCTTCATTCCTTTTACTGTTGGGGACATGTGGGAGTGGTACTTCTTTCTACATTATTCTTTCGTATTTTCGGGATTGCAAACTGGAAATATATGGCGCTGGTGTGGGCATTGATTCCCATTGCAAATGGAATCTTTTTTACCAGAGTTCCCATTGCTCCACTGCTGGATGAGGGTGAAAAGGGGCTGACTATGGGAGAGCTTTTTAAGAAAAAAATCTTCTGGGTTCTGATGTTAATGATGCTCTGTGCAGGAGCCAGTGAGCAGGCGGTAAGCCAGTGGGCTTCTACTCTGGCTGAGAAAAGCTTTGGAATCAATAAAACTATCGGAGATCTGGCAGGTCCCATGGCGTTTGCAATTCTTATGGGAAGCTCAAGGGCATTTTATGGGAAATTTGGAGATAAAATCAATCTGGAACGCTTTATGCAATACAGTGCAGTTCTGTGCATGGTTTCCTATCTGATGATCGCATTTATCCCGGTACCTGCGTTGGGAATCCTTGGATGTGCGGTTTGCGGTCTGTCTGTAGGTATTATGTGGCCGGGAACCTTCAGCATGGCGGCTGCCTCAGTAAAGCGTGGCGGAACAGCCCTGTTTGCCCTCCTTGCCCTTGCTGGAGATGTGGGATGCTCATCCGGACCAACCTATGTGGGGATGATTTCAGGAGCACTGAATGATAATCTGAAACTTGGAATCTTTGCGGCACTGATTTTCCCTGTGTTGATGATAATGGGGATTAAGATGATTGGAAGTCTGCAAAAATATGATTGAGATATATTAAAAAGTATGGAACGATTAATTTTTCATATTGATGTAAACAGTGCATTTCTTTCCTGGGAGTCAGCCAGAAGGGTAAGCCAGGGGCTGCCGGATCTCAGGGAGATTCCCTCCTGTGTGGGAGGAGATCCAAAGAAACGGACAGAGTACACACGCTGTTCCCGGACGAAATACCGGAGAAAATGTGGCCACTTCCTGTCCGTAACCTGTTATTTCTGGGAAAAGCCTTCGAGCAGAAGCTTCTGAATCAGGGAATCCGTACTATTGGTGATCTGGCAAGGGAACGGGAAGCAAATGTACAGCTCTGGCTTGGAGAAAAACCAGAGCACAGATGAAAAATGAAGACAGACAGGAAGAATAAAAGCGCAGAGATGATACTTTTTCTCTGCGCTTTTATAGCGGACTGTTATACATATTTCAGAAATTCTTCATCCTGAATCCGGGAAGTATGGATGGCATTTTGGATAGCCTGAGCCATGACTTCTGCGGCGAGAGTTCCTGCCATATTGATATCTACAGAAACATCGCCAATGCTGGCAGCATAGATGGAATCGCCGTCAGCCATAGTTGCTACAGGATTGATGCATCTGGCATAGGCACAGCGGGTCATAGAGGCAATTTTATTCAGTTCAGCCTTTGAAAATGCCCCATTGGTGATCACAGCCCCGATGGTGGTATTGCCGGTAAACTGGTCATGAGGTGTCATAAAGCGGTATAATTCGTGGACACTATCCAGAAACCCGCTTCTGTCAGGCGTTTTCAGCCCTGCGATTTTCTGACCATTTTGTGGACTAAAGATATCTCCCAGTGCATTGACAACGACAATTGCGGCCATCTGGAAATTTCCCACTGATACAGCGGCAATACCAAGACCTGACTTCATGGATTGTTTCATACCGTAAAGTTTTCCCACAGTTGCACCGGTACCTGCGCCGATATTCCCGGTTCTGGCATCTGTTCCGGCAAATGCCTGACGGCAGGCTTCCTCGCCCATTTTTGCAGTTGGACGTATTTTAGGATCTCCGTAAGAGAGGTCATAGATACAGGACTGGCATACAAGGGGAACCAGTGCTGCACCGGTGTTATAACCGATATTTTGTGATTCCAGATAGTTCATTACACCGTCAGCAGCAGCCAGTCCATAGGCAGAACCTCCGGACAAGACAATGGCGTTGATAGGATTGTCGGCAGTGACAGGAGAGGTGAGAGGAGTTTCTCTGGAAGCAGGGCCGCCTCCGCTTATATCGCAGCCTGCTTTTGCTCCATTTGGAAAATAAAGAACAGTTACACCGGTTTTCGCATCATGGTCAGAAGTATGACCGATGCGTAAATTTGAAAGCTCTGTAATAGAAATCTCTTTTAATAATGACATAAAAATCTCCTTTATTATGTGATAGCAATTCTATGAAATACTGACAGAGCAATCCAGCCCATCAGAATGTGAAGTACTGCGTCAGATATTTTCCTTGTCTTTCGCACTCTGCTGAACTGTCTTGATTGCATTATTTTGTGAGATTGCTATAGATATTAATTGAATCAGGTAGGATTTCTGTTTTAAATGTGCCAGATAAAAAAAACTGACTACGGTGACAATGTAGTCAGGTTTTTTGGAAAAGGCTGTTCTTTTAAAGATTATGCACGTTTCAGTGCCACAGAAAGTGCCTTGGAAACGATACTTCCCACTACAAAGCAGAAGCCCGCTTCGATCAGTCCCTGAACGCCCACAAAAGCAGCAACGAAGACAACAGGATTGCTTACTCCAAGACTGGAAACAATACCCTGAATGTAATCTGTGTTGTAGAAGAAGAGACATAAAAAGCCCATGAAGAAGAGAGTATTCAGTAACGGGCATGCCAGTGAAGCAACGTAATAGGAAAATTTCTTCGCCGGTGATTTATATAATGCTGCGAAAATAAGTCCTGTGATCCATCCTTCCAGCACACGTGCCACGATACATACAATAAAAGTGCCAAATGGATTAATGTTAAAAAGTGCAGCAGCGAAAGCTGAACTTCCTGTGACAGCCATATAGAAGCTGGTTGCACCGAAAGCAAGTCCGCATACAGCACCACCTTTCGGTCCGAGGATGATAGCTCCTACAGCTACCGGGATGGTGAGAAGAGTGATGGATAAGCCGGGAGTACGAAGGTAGCCCAGCGGGGTAAAGGACATGAGCAGAATAATGGCAATCATCATAGCCAGCTCTACCATGTAAAGAGTGCTGCTTCTTTTTGTTGCAGCCGTTGTTGTAGTGGTTGTTGTTGTGTTCATATGAATTCTCCTTTGGGTCTGATAAAACGGCGCAATGCGTCCCCTGCTTTTCAGACAGTTTAGAGTATGGGGATCAGGCGTTATGAAAAATATGCATCAGAACAAAAGATATGAAACAAGAAATATCTTCCGGTAAAGGTTTCCGGTGTGTAGACGCCTTACAGGTCGCCTCACAAATTTAACCAGACTGTGAAGTGGATGATTTTATCCACCAGACTGTCAGATGTGGAAATCAGATGCATTTTCTTTCGAATAACGCTCCCGTAAACCATAACACATTTGATTAAAAACTGCAATATTTTATAGTATGTTTGAAAATAAATACAGGATATAGAGACGTTTCTATATCCTGCAAAAAATATTGATTATGAGATTTAGCGTTCCATCATGCTGATGGATTCAATTCTCATACTTCCACCACGTACTACTTCGATTCTGTGGAATTCTTCCTTGATCAGTTTGACAACTGCATCATTCTTGATGGCTGTCTGGACAAATTCCAGAAGCAGGCTGTCTTTGCCGTAGTCAATGACTTTTGCCTTGAAGGTTTCTGCAATCTGAAACAGTTCTGCTTTATCTTCCCTGGAGCAGTTGAAAACCTTGATATAGAGAATTTCTTTCATTCTGACAAATACATCTGTGAAGTCGATTACCTTGATAACCTCGATCATGCGGTTTAACTGTTTTTTGATCTGTTCAAAGGTTTCATCATCGCTGACTGTTGCGATAGTCATTCGGGATACTGTGGGGTCCTCGGTGGTTCCTACAGTAAGACTGATCTATCACGAGATATGTAAATGGTTAAGTGAGCTTTGTTAATTAAAATATACTAAAATATTGTCTTTTTTGACAAGAAATTATAGAAAATAAATAAAATAACACAATGCAAAAAACAATGCATAAAATAAAAGAATGTCCCTTTGAGGAACATTCTTTTAACGTGTCTGAAGGAAAACTTTTAATTTGGGAAGCTGGTTGTTAAGGATAAGAGTTTCCGGAAACATGAGCTGGTGAACGAATTCTTCGGCATAGGTGAAATCTCCAACATGTTCTTTTCCGTGGCTGTCGCTGGACAAAATAACAGGAAGCTGATATTTCTGACAGAGATACAGGATTCTGGCTGCATTGGCTCTTGTGTCTCCCCGATATCCTCCGGGTGCGAGGGAAGCTTCGTTTATTTCAAAAATAACATTTTCCCGTAAAGCTGCTCTTGCCAGCGTTTCATAATCTACAGGGAAATGTGTATCGTCGCAGTGGCCGAGTATTTTTACAGCAGGATGTTTTATTGCATTGATGTAAGCTTCTGTATTCTGAGATACAGAGCCTGAACGGTAGTTCTGCCGATGCATACTGATGATAGCGTAATCCTGGTTGTTCAGCAGTTCATCTGACAGATCTGTATGTCCTGCACTGTCCAGGATGTTTAGTTCAACTCCGTAAAGAATATCTATGCCGAATCTTTTTCTGGGATAAAAAGGAAGGCTTCTGAAATAAGAAGAAGTTCCGGAAGCCAGAGTTCCCGGGCCGTGGTCAGAAATCCCAAGGAGTTTCAGTCCTTTTTTGCTGGCTGCTTTTGCCATGTCAGAGATGGTACAGGTGGTTCCGTGACCGCTGGCGATAGAATGTGTGTGGATGTCAGAAAGATACATTGTTTGTCTCCTTTCCAGAGCGGTTTCTATATATGATAAGAGCCTTACGGAAGATGCAAAGCTGCTGTTTGATGGTACATTCGTTATATTCAAGTATGACAGATGAGGATTTAAATGTCAATGAGGAAACAAAATAAAAACAACTGAAATACAACAAAAATCAAATGAAAAGCAACACAAATAAACGGCTGATACATGTTAAATTATGTTGACTTCGGGAAAATGAGAAGGTATAATGGAACTATATGAAAACACGGGGGCTTATTGCTGATCAATGACAGCGATAGCACTGTTTGCTTATGTGTAGACAGTTACTTCATGAGAAAGGAGTAACATGGAAAAATTTCAAACATCAGACATTCCCGGAATTCTCTTATGAATGGCTGGAGGCTGAACTGGATACTGGTATGATTCCACAAATATGGACAGCGAAGAAATTGCTCCTAACCTTTATGACTAATCGATAAGTATATATCGAGAGGAAATGAATCCTCAGAATTAAGTAAAAAAAGTTACCGGGAACAATGTGACCGGTAGCGAAATACAGACGCCGCACTGCCGTATGGCAAGTGCGGCGTTGTTGTTCAAACAATAAAACTCTGATAGCAGAGTGATGATTCAAACAAGTTGTAAAGATACTTATGTCGACAGCTCAGATTTCAAGATGATGCAAATAAGGACACTTTTTCAGACAAACAAGGTTCTTATTTTGGGGAGTAAGTTGAGATAAAATAAAATCATCAGATATGAAGAGCGCAATTCATATATTGGAGGAAGAACAGTGAAAAGTACGGAACGGTTAATTTTTCATATTGATGTAAACAGTGCATTTCTTTCCTGGGAATCAGCCAGAAGGGTGAGCCAGGGGCTGCCGGATCTCAGAGAAATTCCTTCCTGTGTAGGAGGAGATCCAAAGAAACGGACAGGTATCGTGGTTGCCAAATCTATCCCTGCAAAAAAATACGGGATCCAGACCGGCGAGCCAGTAGCCATGGCTCTTCGGAAATGTCCCAATCTGGTGATCGTTCCCAGTGATTTTGAATTATACGATAAATGTTCCCGGGCATTTAAAGCAATCTGTGCTTCCTTTGCACCTGTGATGGAATCTTTTTCCATTGATGAGGTATTTCTGGATATGACAGGTACTTCTCTGATCTATCCTGACCCTGTAGCTGCTGCTCATGAGCTGAAAGGCAAGATTCACAGAGAGCTGGGATTTACAGTAAATGTAGGAATTTCTACCAATAAGCTTTTGGCAAAGATGGCATCAGATTTTCAAAAGCCGGACAGAGTACACACTCTGTTCCCGGATGAAATCCCGGAGAAAATGTGGCCTCTTCCTATCCGTAATCTGCTGTTTCTGGGAAAAGCTTCCGAGCAGAAGCTTCTGAATCAGGGAATCCGTACCATCGGTGATCTGGCAA
>NZ_JBWJVQ010000005.1:0-7270 GCF_056339875.1 Blautia sp. ZXY-1-C6 | reverse complement strand
CCGTATTAGCAAAGGTGATCGTCATAGTACGAACTCCTGATCTGGAATATCCCATATTGCAGAGAAAATCATGCCGTCCACTGTAGGCATTATACTTATCTGTAAAAATCTTTATGGTCTTGGTCACATCATTGGAGCTGACTGTCATAGCCGCTTCCTTTGATTCCTTCCAGTATCGCCACCGGCTGTCCTCATCAAGAACCTTATTTTGGTCATACTCAGACATCTTCTTCCACTGACTGTTACCAATCAGTTCTCTCGGTGAAAGACTGTCATAATCCAGATTATCTGCGATCAGGTAATTCTCACTGTCCGTAAGACCATGGAACACAAGCTTCAGCTGCGCCCCTTCCTTCGTCACCCTGATTGCTCCCTTAGACAGAGCACAACCATCCCCTGTCTCCATACGATACTGGATATTCTCATTATCAGCATCAACAGATGCCTCAGGCAGTGTACTCTCCTCAAGCACCACACCGTCCATCAAAGCCTGCTGCTTTTTTACCACATCCATTTTCTCATATTCCGATTCAGGAATATAACTGTCATAAGTATAACCCAGAGGCAGTGCATTCTCATTCTCATAAGCCCTGCACTCACTTTTTCCCTTTCCTGCAGAGCCCTTCTCTTTATTATATCCATAGGAAAGATAGCGGAAATTATCACCACTTATCACAAAATATTTCACAGAAGCCAGCCTGTCCAGGATCGTCCTTCCGTCCAGGTTCTCATAATGCTGCTCCCATGGCGTATTCAGATACATTTCACTGAAAAAATCACTGATACTGCTGTTTGCAAGACTGAAATAATAAGCAGTACTGTTCGTACCCATATACATAGAAGTATTATCATAGGGCAATGCCCCATACTGGTCATAACGATAGACACCTGAATCCCCGGCGGCAAGAACCGCCTTATCCGTATTCGACTCCAGCTTATCCAGCGACTCCTCTTCGGCTGCAAACTCTGACAGATAATCCTTCTCATAAGAATACTGATAAGAAACATTCAACATAATGCTCACCACAAGCAAAGCACTGAGAAGCCCGCACATATACTTCCCCTGCAGAAAAATATTTCCAAAAGAAGTAACCGTAAACACAGCCAATACCAGAACCAGCACACCTGCCATATTTCTCTGCGTTCTGGCAGCTTTCGCAAACAGAGCCAGCACACAATACGCCACCGTCATGACAAAAATCTTCTTCTTTTCCCTCACAGTCAGAGTAAACAGCTCAGGATATGCCTTCACAAAAATATACGCGATCATCATCCCATAAGCCCAGATCCACCTGTTGGACACATAAGAGAAACCATTGAGCACATGCCCTGCAAAAGGCACCAGCAAAAACAGATTCAACAGCCCAAATCCTAATTTCAGATCCAGGTACTTCTTCTTCCTGGAAAAAAGCACAAACACACCTGCCATAGCAACAGCAGAATACCCGGCAACCCCCCACTGGATCATATTCTCCCCGATCAGATCACCCAGATACTTCTCATAATAAATTTTATCATATAAAAGAGGCACATAATTCTCAGCCTGAAACCTATCCGTACCAAAAATCGTCATGACCACCGGAATAAAAATAACCGCCGCGATCATCAAAGCCACCACATAATAGCCGATAAACTTCACCAGCCATCTCAGAACATCCTTCACACTTCTCTCACTGAAAATCCCAAAATACCGGAAAGCCGCATAAATAAACATAAAAATACAGATCATATAAAAGAAATAGAAATTCGACATAGCCGAAACCGCAGTCGCCCAGATAAACAGCCATGGCTTCTCCCTCTTATAAATCTTATCAATCCCCATCAGAACCAGTGGCAGATAAATCATAGGATTGGAAAAATACGGATGCTTCATAGCCGCATAAATCGTCCATCCCGCAAAAATATAGATCAACGTTCCCATAAACGTCGCCTGCTTCGGATTCTTATGATAAAAACAAAAAACACTAAAAGAAATCCCTGCCAGATAGATCCTCAGAAAAATCAGAACCTCATACAAAACCTCCGTCTTATCCGCCGGCACAAACACAGACAACAAAGTCAGCGGATCCCCGATCACATAATAATGCAAAGTTGTAAGAATATCTGAACCATACCCGATATTCATATCCCACATAGGCAATTCCAGCTTATGCTCTACAAAAATCGTATGCAGAACCTCCCTCAGATACCGCCCATAATACGCCAGAGAATTCAAATGCTGCGGAATCCCATCATGACTCCACACCAAAGACTTCCCATTACCCGCAAACTGATAATAGATAAAAAAAGAAATAACCCCAAATACAAGCGTATATAATAAGTAGAAATCCTTCTTACTATCCCTGCTCACAAATTTCCTCATAACCGCTCCTTTATATTCTATCATTCTAAACCGAGTTATAAAGTTCTCACTGATTATAGACAAATATCCAATACTTGTCAAATTTATAGCCAACATTATTTCATTGTTTAAGAACGACGAAAGTATTTAAATCAGCCAACAACCAGCCGGGGAATGACAGAACATCTGAGGCGAATCTCGAGGGTTCATGTAATTTCTTAGTATTTGGAAAGCCGCGTTATTCAGAAATTGCTCACTGTTTGAGCGAAGCGAGTTTGAGCAATTTCTGAATGTTTTTAGCGGTTTTTCAAATACTTAGAAATTACATGGTTCGAGACTGAGCCTCAGATGTTCTGCCATTCCCCGGCGTCCCTTTTAAGCAATACATAAAAGGACCGCGATACAAAAAGTACCGCGGCCCACATATATCGTCTGGACACTATAAATAGCTCTATCTATTTATTTTTTAATGATTTATAAACTTGTTTACAGTCGTTCAAAAACCGAAAAGATTATTCAGCGCTATGAAGAGCGATCAGCTTCTGCAGATATTCAAATCTAGCCTTAGCCTCAGCCTCATTCTTAGCAAACAGTCTTGCAGCCTTCTCAGGATTCTGACGTTTCAGAGAGTTGTAACGAACCTCACCGTCAAGGAATGCCTGATAATCTTCCATGCTCGGAGCCTTGGAATCAAGAGAGAACTTGTTTCCTTCAGCTGCAGGATTGAATCTGAAGTTATGCCAGTATCCAACCTTAACTGCTAATTCTTCCTCTGTCTGAGCTTTTGCCATACCTTTCTTAATACCATGATTGATACATGGAGCATAAGCGATGATCAGAGATGGTCCCGGATAAGCCTCAGCCTCTGCAATAGCTTTTACAGTCTGGTTGAAGTCAGCACCCATGGAAATCTGAGCAACGTATACATAGCCATAGCTCATAGCGATGGAAGCCATATCTTTCTTCTTAGTCTCTTTACCGCCTGCAGCGAACTGAGCGATAGCACCTGTAGGTGTAGACTTGGAAGACTGTCCACCTGTGTTAGAATAAACCTCTGTATCGAATACCATAACGTTGATGTCACGTCCACTAGCGAGAACATGGTCAACACCACCGAATCCAATATCGTAAGCCCATCCGTCACCACCGAAGATCCACTGGGATTTCTTAGCCAGGAAATCTTTCTGAGCAAGGATTTCTTTTGCTTTGTCACATCCGCAAGCTTCAAGAGCAGCAACAAGTTTGTCTGTAGCAGCGCCGTTTGTAGCACCTACAGCAAATGTATCCAGCCATTCCTGACCAGCTGCCTTAACGTCTTCGTTTGTTCCGTTAGCAACAACGTCTTCAACTTTTGCTTTTAAGCCATCGCGGATAGCTCTCTGAGCAAGAAGCATACCATAACCAAACTCAGCGTTATCTTCGAACAGAGAGTTGGACCATGCAGGACCCTGTCCCTTAGCGTTTACTGTGTATGGTGTAGATGGTGAGGAGTTACCCCAGATAGAAGAACATCCTGTTGCGTTTGCGATGTACATTCTGTCACCGAACAGCTGAGTGATCAGTTTAGCGTATGGTGTTTCACCACATCCTGCACAAGCTCCAGAGAACTCAAGCAGAGGCTGTTTGAACTGGCTGCCTTTAACAGTTGCTTCTTTAAATTTAGCGATAACATCTTCTTTAACCGGCAGTTTAACTGTGTAGTCAAAGTATTTCTGCTCGTCTGCGCTTGCTTCAAGGTTTTCCATAGCAAGTGCTTTCGCACCCTTCTTACCTGGGCAAACGTTTACACAAGAACCACATCCTGTACAGTCAAGTGCGGATACGGACATTGTGAATTTATATTCTTTCATACCTGTAAGGTCTAATGTCTTCATGCCTTCAGGAGCATTAGCTGCTTCTTCAGCTGTCAGAGCTACAGGACGGATAACTGCGTGCGGGCAGACATAAGCACATCTGTTACACTGGATACAGTTTTCCGGATTCCATACAGGAACGTTAACTGCGATACCACGTTTTTCATATGCAGCAGAACCGGATGGTGTTGTACCATCTACATAATCCTTGAATGCAGATACAGGTAAGGAGTTACCTTCCTGAGCATTAACTTTAGCCTGGATATTGTTAACGAAATCGATAACATCCTGACGTCCTTCTGTTGCATGAGTCATATGAAGACCTTCGTCCTCAGCGTTCTTCCAGCTTTCCGGAACCTGGATCTCTACAACCTGTTTAGCACCAGCGTCGATAGCTGCCCAGTTCTTCTGTACGACATCATCACCTTTACGTCCGTATGTTGCCTTGGCAGCAGCTTTCATAAGGTCGATTGCCTGATCTTCCGGAATGATTCCTGTCAGTTTGAAGAATGCAGACTGAAGGATTGTGTTGATACGTGTTGGTCCCATGCCAGTTTCAATACCGATCTTAACACCGTCGATTGTGTAGAATTTGATATTGTGGTTAGCGATGAAAGCTTTTACCTGTCCTGGTAAATGTTTCTCAAGACCTTCCATATCCCATGCACAGTTAAGGAGGAATGTACCACCGTCAACAAGTTCCTGAACCATGTTGTATTTGTTTACGTAGGATGGATTATGACATGCTACGAAGTTTGCTTTGTGGATCAGGTATGTGGATTTGATCGGTTTCTTACCGAAACGTAAGTGGGACATTGTAACACCACCGGACTTCTTGGAGTCATAATCAAAGTAAGCCTGTGCGTACATGTCTGTGTTGTCACCGATGATCTTGATGGAGTTCTTGTTGGCACCTACAGTACCATCAGCTCCCAGACCCCAGAATTTACAGTTTGTTGTTCCTTCAGGAGTTGTTACGATCGGAGCACCTGTCTCAAGGGAAAGGTTAGTAACATCATCAACGATACCGATTGTGAATTTTTCTTTAGCAGTGTTCTCATAAACAGCTACGATCTGTGCAGGTGTAGTATCTTTGGAACCTAAACCATAACGTCCGGAGAATACTTTTACGCCGCCGAATTTGCTGTCTTTTAATGCTGCTACAACGTCAAGGTACAGTGGCTCGCCAAGTGCACCCGGCTCTTTAGTTCTGTCAAGAACTGTGATCTGTTTTACAGATTCCGGAATTGCATCGATGAGTGCCTGTGCGCAGAATGGTCTGTAAAGACGAACTTTAACAACACCGACTTTCTTTCCTGCTGCTGCAAGGTAGTCGATTGTCTCCTCGATTGTATCGTTTACAGATCCCATAGCAACGATTACGTGTTCTGCATCAGCAGCTCCGTAGTAGTTGAATAATTTGTAATCTGTACCGATCTTAGCGTTAACTTTATCCATGTATTCCTGTACTACTGCCGGAAGAGCATCGTAGTATGGGTTACATGCTTCTCTTGCCTGGAAGAAGATATCCGGGTTCTGAGCGGAACCTCTCTGACATGGGTGATTCGGATTCAGGGCATGGTTACGGAATGCAGCGATTGCATCCATATCTGCCATATCCTTCAGATCTTCATAATCCCATGTTTCAATCTTCTGAATCTCGTGAGATGTACGGAATCCATCGAAGAAGTTGATGAACGGAACTTTACCTTTGATTGCTGAAAGGTGAGCAACAGGTGTTAAGTCCATAACTTCCTGTACAGAAGATTCGCAGAGCATTGCGCATCCGGTCTGACGACAGGCCATAACGTCTGAATGATCTCCGAAAATTGAAAGTGCATGAGAAGCAAGTGCACGTGCAGATACGTTGAATACTGCAGGTAACTGCTCACCGGCAATTTTGTAAAGGTTCGGGATCATAAGTAACAGACCCTGAGATGCTGTATATGTTGTTGTTAAAGCACCTGCTGCCAGAGATCCGTGTACAGCACCTGCTGCACCAGCCTCAGACTGCATTTCAGTTACCTGAACTTCCTGTCCGAAAATGTTCTTTCTTCCCTGGGTTGCCCATTCATCTGTTGCTTCCGCCATAACAGATGAAGGAGTGATCGGGTAAATAGCGGCTACATCTGAGTATGCATATGAAGCATGAGCAGCTGCATGGTTACCATCCATGGTTTTCATCTTTCTTGCCATAGTTTGTTTTTCCTCCTTAAAGGTTGATGAAAATTAATTATTTATTTCAAGGCATAAGTAAAATATACCTCAAATTTCATTGTAGATTATAACATAATCTTCTGCCTGTGTCCAATTTGTTTTGACATATTTTGTATCTTCTGAGGTACAAAGCAGGGATTTTCTGTTATTTCAGTAGCAAATATGTGCATTTTTCGAGTTACATATAACTAACATTATGCAGATATGCCAAATTTCGGACAAATCAGGCAGATAAAAGTAAAAAAAGGAGGCTCTACGCCTCCTCCATGATCTGCTGTATTGTTTTTCTCTTTAAGGAGACTTATCAGTTCATCCTGTACAGATAACAATTCTCTATGTACCAGACATGGTAATCCATCCTGTCCGTCTCTGACACAGTTATATTTCGGATCCAGACATTCGATGATAAACATATCCGGATCAATCGCTGAATAAACCTCATATAAAGTCAGCTCATCCAGTCCCCTGTTCAGAGAATAACCACCATGTACGCCTCTGTATCCCTTCACGATCTCTGCCTTCTGAAGTTTCTTCAGGATCTTATAGGCAAAAGGAGCTGTGATTGCTTCTTTCTCACAGATATCGGATACGCTCAGTCTGCTCTCTCCCCAAAGCGCACGTACCACTCGAACTGCATAATCGCACTCTCTTGTAATAAACATAGTCTTTGCAACCTCTCTAAAATTAATTATCCTTTACTGTCCACATCGCTGTTTTGCATAAAACAATGGAAACAGTAATCGTTATTTCTGTCATATCAATGCCTCATATTTCTGTCTGTCAAGAGGCTATATTTATTCTATATTATAACAGTGCTTCTTTTTTTTGTAAATAAAAGAACCCAAAAAAGCAAAAAACA
>NZ_JBWJVQ010000004.1:0-3843 GCF_056339875.1 Blautia sp. ZXY-1-C6 | reverse complement strand
AGAGCATTATTTTAAGGGAAAACGGATCATCTATATTATGGGAGTGTTTGCAGATAAGGATTACAGAAGTGTGATTCAGAAAACTGCGCACTTTGCAGACCGGATACTTACGATCCAGACTCCGGATAATATAAGGGCGTTGCCTGCCGGAGAGCTGGCGAAGACTGTCAGTGAATACAATCCCAATGTACAGGCAATGGATACGATTAAAGATGCAGTGGAGGAGGCTTTTTCACTTGCCGGGGAACAGGATGTGATCATTGCCTTTGGTTCTCTTTCCTTTATCGGAGAGATGACTGATATTGTAGAGAATTTGTGAAAGTAAAAAGGTATAACATAAATGATAGATTTACAGGAATGCAGAAATGAAATAGATAAGATCGACAGCGATATCATACGTCTTTTTGAACAGAGAATGAAGGTGTGTGAGGATGTTGCAGAATATAAGATACGTACAGGAAAGAAGGTTCTGGATCCGGAAAGAGAGAGACAGAAGCTGGAGGTCCTGAGAGGTAAGGCGCATGGAGAATTTAATCAGCTTGGTGCGCAGGAGCTTTTTCAGCAGATCATGGCGATCAGCCGTAAGAGACAGTATCAGCTTCTCACAGAGCATGGAATCGAGGACGATGAGAAACTGGAAATGGTAGATGCACTTCCGCTGAAAGATGTAAGAGTTGTCTTTCAGGGTGTGGAAGGTGCATACAGCTATGCTGCAATGAGGGAATATTTCCAGGACGATATTGAGAGTTTTCATGTAAAAACCTGGCGCGATGCAATGGAAGCAGTTGTGGAGGAAGAGCAGACTATGCGGTACTTCCCATTGAGAATACAACTGCCGGTATTGTTGCTGATATTTATGATCTTCTTACAGAGTATGAGCTTAGCATTGTAGGAGAACAGATCATCCGTCCGGAGCATGTACTTCTGGGACTGCCGGATGCTGAACTGGAGGATATCAGACAGGTATGTTCTCATCCTCAGGCACTTTCCCAGTGTGGAAAATATCTGGAATCTCATCCGGACTGGAAGAAGAAAGAGATGGAAAATACTGCCGGTTCTGCCAAGAAGATAAAAGAAGACAATGACAAGACGCAGGCAGCTATTGCCAGCAGACAGGCAGGAGAGCTTTACGGACTGAAGATCCTGGCTGAGAATATCTGCTATAACGGACAGAATGCCACACGTTTTGTGATCGTGAGTAAGAAACCGATCTATGTGAAGGATGCACATAAGATCAGTATTTTCTTTGAACTGCATCATGAGAGCGGAACTCTTTACAATATGTTGTCTCACATTATTTATAATGGACTGAATATGACGAAGATTGAATCCCGCCCGATCACAGGGAAGAACTGGCAGTACCGTTTTTTTGTTGATTTCGAGGGAAATTTAAAGGACAGTGCAGTGAAGAATGCCCTGAGAGGAATTGAGGCAGAAGCTGACAGAATGAGAATTTTGGGAAATTATTAAAAATCATTTCCATAATGCCAGAGCGTGTTTGAAAAATCATTTCCACAATCTGCACGTCCCACTTTGCGGCATATTTTGCGTAAAGCATTTTTCAAACACACTCTGGTACATCGTTTTCGAAATAATTATACCACTCACAGCAGAACAATAAGATAAAACAACAAGGTAAGAAGGAAGTAATAAAAATGGCTAGATTAAATGAATGCATCTTATACCGTAACTTTGAACATGGAGAAATCCTTGATAAAATGGCAGAACTGATGAATGCCTGGGAACAGAAAGCACCTGATCTGAAAGAAAAGGAAGGGCTGTTCTTTGAGTGTGCCAACGGACTGGTGGAAACTGCCGGCGCTTATGGATTTTCCGGAAATTTATGGCACTGTTATCTGACATTTCTTCTGGTAAATAATGAAAATGCATTCAGTACAGCCTGTGAGATCAGAGGGGCTGTCAACGGAAGTATTAATGAACTGGCACTGAATGATTTCGGTGTGTTTAAAGAACTGTATGATTTTGACCTGACTGTACTGGATGAGGCATTTGGAATTTCCTGCTGTAAGGTTCTCGGTGATTATACCAACACCGGAAGTAACAGCAAGATGTTTAATTCCCGTATCAGAGACCGTATCTGTGATCTGAGCAAAACGCTGGCAGCAGCGGAGTCCACAGAGGAATTCATGAAGGATATGGTACAGTTTTATAAGGATTTTGGTGTGGGTAAGCTGGGATTACATAAGGCTTTTCGTGTAGGCCATGATGAGAATGATAATGTGGAGATCCAGCCGATCACAAGGATCGCTCATGTGAAACTGGAAGACCTGGTCGGATATGAAATCCCGAAGCAGAAACTGATCGAGAATACAGAAGCTTTCGTAAGAGGCAGAAAGGCAAACAACTGTCTGCTTTTTGGTGATGCGGGTACAGGTAAATCCTCAAGTATCAAGGGAATCCTGAACCGTTATTATGATGAGGGACTTCGTATTATCGAGGTGTATAAGCATCAGTTTCAGGATCTGAATGATGTGATCGCCCAGATCAAGAACAGAAACTATAAATTCATTATCTATATGGATGATCTGTCATTCGAGGAATTTGAAATCGAATATAAATATCTGAAGGCAGTGATCGAGGGGGGTCTGGAGAAGAAGCCGGACAATATCCTGATCTATGCAACAAGTAACAGAAGACATCTGGTAAGAGAGAAATCCAGTGATAAGCTGGAGATCATGGATGATGACGATCTGCATTCCTCCGATACAGTGCAGGAGAAGCTTTCACTGGTTTATCGTTTTGGTGTCCGTATTTACTATGGCGCACCGAGCAAAAAAGAATTCCAGACAATTGTGAAAGCTCTCGCAGAGAGAAACGGAATTACCATGCCGGAGGACGAGCTGCTTCTGGAAGCAAATAAGTGGGAGCTTTCCCATGGAGGACTTACAGGACGAACTGCACAGCAGTTTATCGACCATCTGCTGGGTGTGGAGAAGGAATAAAAAAGCAAATAGATGAATGGTAAAGGGGGAACGCATATGGCAGTCATGACATTTGCAGCCATTGACATCGGATCTTATGAAGTCAGCATGAAGATCTTTGAGATGTCAAAAAGAATTGGTTTTCGTGAACTGAATGATGTCAGATACAGTCTGGAAATCGGAAAGGGTGTCTATTCTGACGGAAAGATCGATTCAGAAATGCTGAATGTTTTATGTGAGGTGCTGAACGACTTTAAGAGGCTGATGCAGGACTTTGGGGTGGAAGAGTATCGTGCCTGCGGCACCAGTGCATTCAGAGAACTTGTGAATCCGCTGCTGATCATTGAACAGATCTATCAGCGTACAGGAATGAAAATTGAAATATTAAGCAGTGCAGAACAGCATTTCCTTGGGTACAAATCAATTGCTGCTATAGAAAAGGGATTCAAAAAGATGATCCAGAAAGGCACCGCGATCCTGGATGTGGGCGGCGGAAGCCTTCAGGTTTCCCTCTTTGACAAGGATGCTCTGGTCACTACCCAGGGACTTAAAATGGGAAGTTTAAGAATCCGCCAGCGTCTGCAGGAACTGGAGAAAACAACCATTCATTATGACAAGCTGGTTGAGGAATTTATCCGAAATGACCTGATGAGCTTTCAGCGTCTGTATCTGAAGGATAAGGAGATCAGGAATGTGATCCTGATGGGAGATTTTATTACAGATATGATCTTCCAGGAGGAAATGGAAGACAGGATCATTACAAGGGAAGAATTTATGAAACGCTATGAGGATACAGTTGGAAAATCTGTTGACCTGCTGGCACAGGAGATGGAGATTGATCCGGAATATGCATCCCTTGTTGTGCCGACCATGGTAGTGTGCAGAAATTTTATTGATATTT
>NZ_JBWJVQ010000003.1:0-4094 GCF_056339875.1 Blautia sp. ZXY-1-C6 | reverse complement strand
TTGTGTCGGAGTCCGAAGAAGTGGAGCAGCCTGCCAGCATAATCACCAGCAAAGAAATCATAACACACAATAACAGTCTGTACGGTCTTTCGGATTTTGAGATTGTTCGTTTCATTTTGTTTCCTCCTTGAATTGAGTTTTATTATCTAAGAGCCAATGCAGGCTCTAATTTTGCTGCTTTCAATGCTGGTAATAATCCGCCCAATAATGCTGTAAGCACAGACACAGCAACTGCAACAACAGCAACGCTGATTGGATAACTCGGTGTTCCCACCGGGGAATCCACAGGGAGCAACGCTCCAATACAATGCACCAAAATCAGCGAAATCAAAATAGCTGCAAGGCAAACGAATATTGATAAAATCAACTGTGAGCCTAAAACCAATGCCACAATATTTGTTCGTGAAGCACCTATCGCTCTGCGGATCAGCAACTCATGTGTGCGCTGTTCCAATGAAGATAGTCCGATATTGATCTGCCCTAATACGGAAACAAACAGCAACAAAAGCGAAGTAACCAAAAGCCCTAATTGCAGTATGGACAATACCGAATCATAGGTATCTCCAATATCACTCCGCCCAGCACTTTCCCAGTAACCGCCAATGGTATCAGTCAAAATGTCGCCAAGGGCAGAATGTATCTGTTCGATTGTCAGTCCTGTTGTGGGATGCCAATACACATTTGCATTTTGTACTTGCCACATTGCTGGTGCGAAATTGAGGATCGCCGCAGAATCCGCATAGATAGTCGGAAAATCCCTGCCATCGTTTACTACTCCGACAATATTGAATGGGGTTAACGAAAGTGTGCTTTTTACATTTCCTGCAGCATAGGGCGAATCATTAAAATAGTTTTTAGCTTCTTTGTTTATGACCACTTCAAGCGAGCCGCCCTCACTCGAAGGCTCTAACCATCTACCGGATGTCATTGGAAGATTATAGACTTGACTATATGCCTCCGTGGTGCAAACTAAATCAAAAGCCATCAGGTTTTGGTAAACATCATTCGGCGGTATTGGCGTTAAATCTTTCATTGGTGCAAATCGAATATCTTCTCCCATAGAAAAAGTAACAGCGGCTACATCATCAATGGCTTCAAATCTCTGGAATAATTGTTCCATTTTATTTCTATCGTGAAAATCGGATTCCGTTATCACGAATGAGTAAGTAGGTGACCAGCCATATACCTGTGCGTTTACGAAAATCAAATACTCCCGTCCAAGCGTACCAACTAATACCGATCCAAGCATTGCGATAATGCCTACAAGCATTGAAACACTTGTCAGAATACTTCTAAGTGGAGACAGACGAGAGGTCTTTAAGTATCATTTTTAGCACAAGTTATCCTCCTCCATCCATTTCAAAAATCGTATCACAGGTATCTGCAATATCAGGATCGTGCGTAACCAACAGCAGCATAATTCCATTTTCTTTTACGACGCTGTGCAACAGTTCCATAATCTGCGTTCCCGTCTTTTTATCCAACGCTCCCGTAGGCTCATCACATAAAATGGCTTCCGGAGATACTGCAAGCGCCCTTGCGATTGCAACTCTTTGTTGTTCACCGCCGGACAAATTGATTGGGTAATCATTTTCCTTGCTTTCTAAGCCGACACTTTTTAGCAAGCCTGTAATTATCTCGTGACGCTGTTTGGCGGTAAACGACTTTTTGGCATAGAGTAGGGGTAATTCGATATTTTCCCATACCCGCAAGTGCTTAATCAGAGAGTAGTTCTGAAATACAAATCCGATATTATTGGCTCGCAGTATAGACAGATCACGGTCTTTCAAAGCAGAAATAGATATACCATCATAAAGGTACTCGCCCTCATATTCCCGATTTAACAAGCCAATAATGGATATAAGGCTTGTTTTGCCTGAGCCGGACTTTCCGACAATGGCATAACTGCGCCCTCGTTGCAATTCCATATTAGCGTTGGTTACTGTTGTCAGCATATCGCCATTATTCAATTTGACGCTTGCTTTCAAATCCTTTATTTTGATTAAAGTCTTTTCGGAAATTCCTTTCATTTTATCAAATCCCCCTCGGATCAAGGTTTGGCGGAGTAGCAGAAACTACATCGCCCTCCTCTAAGCCGGACAGTATTTCTATATTGGCTCCGTCTGTCACACCCAATGTCACTTTTGTTTCCACTCTTTCTCCATTCGGAGTAATTACATCTCGCGCGAGATGTAATTACTCCGAATGGAGAAAGAGTGGAAACAAAAGTGACATTGGGTGTGACAGACGGAGCCAATATAGAAATACTGTCCGGCTTAGAGGAGGGCGATGTAGTTTCTGCTACTCCGCCAAACCTTGATCCGAGGGGGATTTGATAAAATGAAAGGAATTTCCGAAAAGACTTTAATCAAAATAAAGGATTTGAAAGCAAGCGTCAAATTGAATAATGGCGATATGCTGACAACAGTAACCAACGCTAATATGGAATTGCAACGAGGGCGCAGTTATGCCATTGTCGGAAAGTCCGGCTCAGGCAAAACAAGCCTTATATCCATTATTGGCTTGTTAAATCGGGAATATGAGGGCGAGTACCTTTATGATGGTATATCTATTTCTGCTTTGAAAGACCGTGATCTGTCTATACTGCGAGCCAATAATATCGGATTTGTATTTCAGAACTACTCTCTGATTAAGCACTTGCGGGTATGGGAAAATATCGAATTACCCCTACTCTATGCCAAAAAGTCGTTTACCGCCAAACAGCGTCACGAGATAATTACAGGCTTGCTAAAAAGTGTCGGCTTAGAAAGCAAGGAAAATGATTACCCAATCAATTTGTCCGGCGGTGAACAACAAAGAGTTGCAATCGCAAGGGCGCTTGCAGTATCTCCGGAAGCCATTTTATGTGATGAGCCTACGGGAGCGTTGGATAAAAAGACGGGAACGCAGATTATGGAACTGTTGCACAGCGTCGTAAAAAGAAAATGGAATTATGCTGCTGTTGGTTACGCACGATCCTGATATTGCAGATACCTGTGATACGATTTTTGAAATGGATGGAGGGAGGATAACTTGTGCTAAAAATGATACTTAAAGACCTTCGTCTGTCTCCACTTAGAAGTATTCTGACAAGTGTTTCAATGCTTGTAGGCATTATCGCAATGCTTGGATCGGTATTAGTTGGTACGCTTGGACGGGAGTATTTGATTTTCGTAAACGCACAGGTATATGGCTGGTCACCTACTTACTCATTCGTGATAACGGAATCCGATTTTCACGATAGAAATAAAATGGAACAATTATTCCAGAGATTTGAAGCCATTGATGATGTAGCCGCTGTTACTTTTTCTATGGGAGAAGATATTCGATTTGCACCAATGAAAGATTTAACGCCAATACCGCCGAATGATGTTTACCAAAACCTGATGGCTTTTGATTTAGTTTGCACCACGGAGGCATATAGTCAAGTCTATAATCTTCCAATGACATCCGGTAGATGGTTAGAGCCTTCGAGTGAGGGCGGCTCGCTTGAAGTGGTCATAAACAAAGAAGCTAAAAACTATTTTAATGATTCGCCCTATGCTGCAGGAAATGTAAAAAGCACACTTTCGTTAACCCCATTCAATATTGTCGGAGTAGTAAACGATGGCAGGGATTTTCCGACTATCTATGCGGATTCTGCGGCGATCCTCAATTTCGCACCAGCAATGTGGCAAGTACAAAATGCAAATGTGTATTGGCATCCCACAACAGGACTGACAATCGAACAGATACATTCTGCCCTTGGCGACATTTTGACTGATACCATTGGCGGTTACTGGGAAAGTGCTGGGCGGAGTGATATTGGAGATACCTATGATTCGGTATTGTCCATACTGCAATTAGGGCTTTTGGTTACTTCGCTTTTGTTGCTGTTTGTTTCCGTATTAGGGCAGATCAATATCGGACTATCTTCATTGGAACAGCGCACACATGAGTTGCTGATCCGCAGAGCGATAGGTGCTTCACGAACAAATATTGTGGCATTGGTTTTAGGCTCACAGTTGATTTTATCAATATTCGTTTGCCTTGCAGCTATTTTGATTTCGCTGATTTTGGTGCATTGTATTGGAGCGTTGCTCCCTGTGGATTCC
>NZ_JBWJVQ010000002.1:0-22592 GCF_056339875.1 Blautia sp. ZXY-1-C6 | reverse complement strand
TCGAGCATGTCTGCTCAAATTTATAAAAAATCACAAAACACTTGTTCTGACACAATAAATATATTATAATAGAAAAAAAGAACAATATGCTCTTGAAATTTGGACGGTCGAAATAAGCAATAAGTGAGTGTACATAATGAGTTTAGATAATAATTCTCATTCAGTGTTTTTGTTTGATTCTGGTTATGAAATATGGCAGAAAGATGCTGGACGATAAGATGTCAGAGAGAACAAAAGAAATCTTTGAAATATAGCACCTGTTGAAACAATCCATCAGTATATAGAGAGTCAGGGTGAGAAAGATAAACCGGGCAGTAAAAATAAGGATCTATCCAAATAAAGAACAGATAACCCAGATAGAGAAGACGATCGGCTGCAGTCGTTTTCTCTATAACCGGATGCTTGCGGATAAGATCCGTCATTATCAGGAAGAAAAAAAGATGCTGAAAAATACGCCGGCCGGATATAAAAAAGAATATCCATGGCTGAAAGAGGTAGATTCTCTTGCGCTGGCGAATGTACAGTTAAATCTGGAAGGGGCTTTCCGGAAATTTTTCCGGGAACCGGGAGTGGGATTTCCGCATTATAAATCAAAAAAACATTCGCGGAAATCCTATACAACGAATATGGTAAATGGGAATATCTGTCTGCAGGACAGGTTCCTGAAACTGCCAAAGATGCAGCCGGTAAAAATAAAACTCCACCGTATGATCCCGGAGGGATGGAAGCTGAAATCAGTGACTGTGAGCAGGGAACCGTCCGGGAAATATTTTGCCAGCCTGTTGTTCGACTGTGAAAACCAAACAGCGGAGAAAAGACAGGCGGAAAAATTCCTGGGGATGGATTTTGCCATGCATGGGATGTGTGTATTTTCTACCGGTGAAAGAGCCGGATATCCCATGTTTTACCGGAATGCAGAGAAAAAACTTGCCCGTGAACAGAGAAAGCTTTCCAGATGTGAAAAGGGTAGCCGTAACTATCAGAAACAGAAGAAAAAGGTTGCTTTATATCATGAAAAGATAAAGAACCAGAGGAAGGATTTCCAGCATAAGCTCAGCCACAGCCTTGCAGAAGACTATGACGCGGTATGTGTGGAGGATCTGAACCTGAAGGGGATAGCCGGAGGTCTGCATTTCGGAAAAGGGATACAGGATAACGGATACGGTCAGTTCCTTTCCATGCTTGGATATAAGCTGGAAGAACGCGGAAAATATCTGATAAAAGTAGACAGATATTTTGCATCCAGCAAGATATGCAGTGTATGCGGGCATAAAAAGAAAGAACTGGCATTATCAGAACGGACATACCTGTGCGAATGTGGAAACCGGATGGACCGGGATGTGAATGCGGCGGTCAATATTCTGAAAGAAGGAAAAAGAATATATAAAAAATGTGCATAATAGCACAGAAAAGATCCGTAACCGGATAAAAAAGAACCGCGGGACACGCGGGGATAGCCTGTTTTAGCTTTGCCCTGAAGGGCAATCGAGCAGGAAGCCCCCACTTCAAAATCTGTAAGATTTAAGTGGCGGGAGCATGTCACGAGATTTCTGCTCTTAGAATATGCTGCAAATCTCAAATGGTGTATGCGCTAACTGTTGTCATGCATAAAAATATGTGTTAAAATAACCACCGAAACTGGTTCGAAACCCTCCCAGTATAAAAAACTAGGCAAAGTAAAAAATATTGCGGTCGCTTATGAGTTATCATAAGCGGTCTGTTTGCTGATGCTTTTGTTTATTGAGGGATAAACAAAAGTATTTTTTTTGCTTTGACAGAAAGGAATTAAATGAAAAAAAGAAAAGTAATTATTGATTGTGATCCGGGGATTGATGACAGTCTTGCGATTATGCTTGCACTGAAATCACCGGAGATCGAAGTGATCGGAATCACCATTGTGTGTGGAAATTCACCGGTGGAGATGGGATTTGGAAATGCAAAGAAAATCCTGAAGCAGATGAATCGTCTGGATGTTCCTGTGTACATTGGGGAAAGCACTCCCTTAAGGCGGGATTACGTGAATGCTCTGGATACTCACGGAGAAGACGGGCTTGGAGAGAGCTTTCTGCCTGAAGTAACCGGTTATCAGCAGCAGATCAGTGCTGTGGATTTTCTGGCTGATGTATTGAAAAAAGAGAAAGTATCCATAATCGAACTGGCACCTATGACCAATCTTGCCAGACTGATCCAGAAGGATAAAGAAGCATTTTCCTGTATTGAGGAAATTGTTTCCATGGGCGGCAGCTTTAAAAGTCATGGAAACTGTTCACCTGTTGCAGAATACAATTACTGGTGTGACCCGGACGGCGCTTCCCTGGTGTATGAGACACTCCATCAGAATGGTCAGAAAATCCATATGGTGGGGCTGGATGTGACGAGAAAGATTGTGCTCACGCCTGATCTGCTGGAGTATATGTGCCGTCTGAATAAAGAAACAGGGGAATTTGTAAAGAAGATTACGAAATTTTATTTTGATTTTCATTGGGAATGGGAGCATATCATTGGCTGTGTGATCAATGATCCCCTGGCAGTGGCATATTTTATCAATCCGGAACTCTGCAAAGGCTTTGATTCCTATGTACAGATTGAAACAGAGGGGATTTCTCTTGGACAGTCTGTTGTGGATTCTATGAATTTCTACCGGAAAACTTCAAATACAAGGGTGTTGACTGAGGTAGATGTGTATGGATTCTTTCAGATGTTTCTTTCAAGGATCCTAGATCAGGAACCGGAAGAACTGGATATTTTACAAGATTTAATACGAGGAGATTTAAAATGAAAACTGAAAAAATAAGTGTACAGAAGATCTGTATGATCGCTTTTGCTATTTGCATTAATTTTGTGGGAGGACAGATTGCTTTATTTCTGAAACTTCCTATTTATCTGGACAGTATTGGAACTGTATTTGTGGCTGCTGTTCTGGGACCCTTTTATGGAATGCTTCCTAATCTGCTCAGCGGCCTGCTGATGGGAATGACTGTAGATATTTATTCCCTGTATTATGCACCGGTAGGAATTCTTCTTGGTTTTGTGACAGGTCTTGTGTACAGAAAATTCCAGCCGAAAAAGTGGCAGATATTTCCGGCTGCTCTTGTGATCACACTTCCATCTACTATAATCAGTTCCTGTATTACGGCATTTTTATTTGGAGGAATCACTTCTTCCGGATCCACTGTTCTTGTACAGCTTCTGGCAAAAACACCTCTTGGAATGGTAGGAAGCTGTTTTGTAGTTCAGTTTATCACGGACTACATTGACAGGGTTCTGTGTATTGCAGTAGCAGCAGTTCTTATTACAGCGTTGCGTAAAAGTATGAAGGAGAATTTTGCTTGATGAAAGTCCTGATCACAGGCACAGCATCCGGGATCGGGAAGGGCTGTGCAGAATTTTTCCTGAAAGAAAATCATGAAGTCTATGGATTTGATAAAAATATATCCTCGATCCAACATCCGAAATATACTCATTTCTGTCTGGATATCAGAGACAAAAGCTCTTATCCGGAAATCGGACAGGTAGATATTCTGATCAATAATGCAGGGGTTCAGAATGGCGATGATATTGATGTAAATCTGAAAGGGACGATTTCTGTTACAGAACATTACGGCATTCATCCTAATATTTATTCTGTTATTATGATCGGATCAGCAAGCGGGCATACAGGTTCTGAATTTCCGGAGTATGCAGCAAGTAAAGGAGGGGTCCTTGCTTACACGAAAAACGTGGCTATGAGGATAGCTCCTTATCAGGCCACATGCAACAGTCTGGATTTCGGTGGGGTTATGACTGAACTGAACCGGCCGGTGATGGAGGATGAAAAGCTCTGGGATCAGATCATGGAACTCACACCTCTGAAACGATGGATGTCTGTGGAAGAGGCAGCAGAGTGGATTTACTTTATGGCGGTAAAAAACCGTTTCTGTACAGGCCAGAACATTCTAATTGACGGTCTGGAGGCCGGAAACTGCAATTTTATCTGGCCATAGAGTGGGTCTGAAAAATCATTCCTGCGATCTACTGTTATTTTGTGCCCGAATATGATAAAATGAGAAAATAGTGATAAAGATATTTCAAAGATAGAGAAAGTATTTAACAGGAGGCGCAAAAATTATGGATATCAAAGAACAGATTCATGGATTAACAGAGGAGATGCTTACCAATTTGGGAAGGCTGGTTGCCATTGATTCTCAGCTTGGCACTCCCGCAGAGGGGAAGCCTTTTGGAGAAGGACCTGCCAAAGCACTGGAAGAAGGTCTTAAGATTGCACAGGAGCTTGGATTTAAGACAGTCAATCTGGACAATTACTGTGGTTATGCAGAGATGGGTGAGGGTGATGAGATTGTTGGTATTGCCGGACATCTGGATATTGTACCTGTAGGCGGCGACTGGAGTTATGATCCTTTTAAACTGACACGCGAGGGTGATTATGTTTACGGTCGTGGAACAACAGATGACAAGGGACCTGTTCTGGAAGCTCTTTATGCAATGAAGCTTCTTCGCGATTCAGGTGTGAAGCTGAACAAGAGAGTACGTCTCATTATGGGATGTAATGAGGAAACAGGTTCCAAATGTATGGAACATTATAATGAAGTGGCAGAAGAATTATCCTGCGGCTTTACCCCGGATGCCAGTTTTCCATGTATTCATGGCGAAAAGGGGCTTCTGCGGATGATGGCTTATTCCAAGAACACGAAAATCATCTCTGCAGATGGAGGGTTTGTCTTTAACGCAGTATGCGATTCCTCCACAATAGTTGTTCCTGCCGAAGAAGGACTGAAGGAGAGACTGGAAGCTGTACTTGCAGAGACAAAGCTTCAGGAATATAAGGTAACAGAGGGAAATGGACAGATCAGTATTTATGCAAAGGGAGTTCCGGCACATGCCAGCACTCCGACTCTTGGGGTCAATGCAATAGGTGTTACTTTTGAATGTCTGGAGAAAGCAGGATTTAAGGACGATTTTGTGGAATTCTATAATACACATATCGGCACATCCTGCGATGGTGAAGGCATTGGACTGAAATTTGCAGATGAGTATGGCGAACTTACTCTTTGCAACGGTATGATCAAAACAGAGAATGATGTGATCTCCTGTACAATTGATATCAGAGTACCTGTAACATTGAAAGCAGATGAAGTCCGCAGGATGTGTGAGAGCAGACTTGAGGATGAGAATGGTCGTATAGAGATTCTGGGAATTGGTGATGCCTTATTCTTCCCAAGAGAATCCCCACTGGTAAATGCTTTATACAAAGCTTACACAGATGTAACAGGCGATACAGAGAACAAGCCGATGGTGATCGGCGGTGGAACTTATGCAAAATCTCTTAAGAATATCATTGCATTTGGACCTGAGAAGCCGGGAATTGATTATCGTATCCACAGCGCAGATGAATTTATTCTCGTATCCGGTATGGAAGAGGCAGTTCTGGTTTATATGGAAGCAATTAAGAATCTTCTGGCAATCTGATGAAAAATGATGGAGCAGCTATTAAATGGAGAGCAGAACATGAAGGCAGCAGTATTTTTCCCTGGTATTGGGTATCATTGTGACAAGCCACTTTTATATTATTCACGAAAGCTGGCGCAGGAATGTGGCTATGAAGAAACAATTGCATTAAGCTATACTTATGATGGCGGAAATATCCGGGGAAATGAAGAAAAAATGCAGCAGGCATTCGAAAGCCTTTATGAACAGGCAGAGAAAAGTCTTTCTGCCATTGACTTTGACAAATATGATGAAATATTATTTGTCGCAAAAAGCGTAGGCACGATCATAGCATCCGCATATGCAGAGAAACACAGCATCAGATGTCGGCAGATACTATACACACCATTGAAATACACATATAATTTTGTTCATAGAGATGCCATTGCCTTTATCGGAACTTCAGATCCATGGAGTATTGTTCCTGAAGTACAGGCTCTTTCACAAAAACAGCAGGTGCCAATGTATACTTATAAAAATGCAAACCATTCACTGGAAACAACAGATACACTGGAAAACCTGAAAATTCTCCAGGATGTTATGGGGAAAACCAAGGGATTTTTGGAGCGGAAATAAGAAAAAGCACATAATCATATTGAGTAGATATGGGTGAAGAAGTGTCAAGAAACTATTTCTTGACACTTCTTTTTGCTCCATGCTATACTCAATTAGACAAACTGTTATATGTGAAAGTGGTTTCCATAATGTCTTTTTAGGTGGTGATGTGAATATGAACTTTCAAGATCAGATACAGCAGATTTTTGGAACAACAGATATTCATGAACTGAAGCAGATATCCAGAGATGCCGACAATTACAGATGCTTGAATGCTGATATGAATAACAGCATTATTTCAGAAAAGAAAAAAAATACCGGAAGGAAAAATTCGTTTACAGAAGAACAGCTGGCACATATTTTGGCACTGCAGGACCGGGGAGAAAAAATTACAGATATTGCCAGACAGTATCACGTTTCCCGTCAGACGATTTACAGTCAGATAAAGCGAGCCTATAATTTTTCTGATGATCCGGATGTGAAAATGCGTATGAATTTCATGAATCATGATGATCTGTGTACAACGATAGATATTGATTTCAGGCATGAAAAAATTAAGATTAAAAACTATACAGATCAGATTATTTTCCGGGCATTTGGAGTTGTAACTGATCCGGATTGGGCTGATTTTGAATATTTTCTGGAAGAACGCTGTTTTCCCAGAACACGCGATCACAGGAAAGATATTCTGAGAGAGATGGGGCTTCCATTTTATGATCCGTTATTAATTATTGAAAAAACACAGGGGCGCATGTCAGATGATCATCAATGGATTATGATTCTAAAAAAGGAGGGCTGATCAAAAATGGAAATTCGCAATTTTGATGCATATTCTCCCTTGCATAAGAGCGGTCATACTTCCAAGGGAGATCAGCTCAAATGGAAAATTGATGACAGGTGGTATAAGGCTGATTATATGGGATATGAAGGTTTATCTGAAGTTCTTGTATCTGACCTTTTGCAGAAGAGTACCTGTCCTTTCCCTTTTGTTGAGTATGAAGCAGCTGTAATTGAGTATAATGGGAAAATATTTCAGGGCTGTTCCAGTTTGGATTTTCTGAAAGCAAATCAGGTTCTGATTCCGCTGGAAAAATTGTATCGTCGATATACAGGTGAAAGTCTGGCAGTAAAGCTCTCAGATTTTGCGGATGTTTCAGAACGCATTCAGTACCTGGTAACTCAGGTGGAAGAAATTACTAAAATAGATAATTTTGGAGCGTATCTGACTGCAATGCTGGAAATAGATGCGTTTTTCATGAATGAGGACAGACATACCAACAATATTGCGGTCATTTATAATGAAAAAACACAGAAATATGAACTGAGTCCTTTTTTTGATCAGGGACTTTGTATGTTTGCCGACATAAATCAGGATTATCCTATTGATCAGTCATTGGAATATTGTCTGGAAAAAATTGAGGCGAAGCCATTTAGCTCTGATTTTGATATACAGCTGGATGCAGCAGAAGAACTGTATGGCATTCAGATTGGTTTCCAATTTACCTTTAAAGATATTCAGATATACTTACAGAAGAATTCGGAAAATTATCCCAGGGAAGTAATAAGACGCGTGGAGCAGCTGTTAAGAGGGCAGATGCGTAAATATGGGTATCTGATGAAAAAATGATATTACAGAGAGTGTATGAAGTTACAGGCAGATAAAGGATAAAAAAGTCACTTATCTGCCTTTTCTGGTAAACTTTTTGTAACGGCTGTGAGGCGGAGACTGTCAAATCAGTCAATGATACTATACTGCATCATTTCATAATGTAATCTGCATCCTTCTGTAATCTCAAAGGGCAGAAGTGCCCGTGCTACGAGTTTTAACTCTTCTTCAGGCAGATCTGTTCTGCGAAGATGTGCATAGTCACCGTCAATAGATTCTACGATATAATCACAAACTAACATAAAAATCCTCCACTTTATATTTTGCGTAACGCAATGATCATATCTATAGAATACCACAGAGGAAAAGGGTATCACAAGTGCCTTCAGATTATATAGACATAAAAAGAGGGCAGTGTTATAATTTTTCCTAAAGAAAATGCATATGGGAGGTATCGCAATGTCTAAAGTTGTAAAGCTTTCATCCGTAATGGAAAGGGAAGAAAAATTAAAGGAAATCTATGAAGGTCTGGAAGAGATAAAAGATCAGCTGACAGCACTGATTGATGAGTATGAAGAAGAGGAGACACATACAGGAAAAGCAGATGAACTGATCGAAGCCCTGGATGCTCTTGAGGATGCTTCGGAAACCATAGAGGATGTGCTGGAAAATTAATGAAGGAGAAAGCATATTTTCACCTGCCCGGGCTGTTTGAGTTTTATGAGCTGTACCGGATGTTCCTGCCTTTATTCCGGGAACACAGGGAATATTTTTACGACTGGTGTGAAATTGGCTCCATATATGGTGCTCCGGCAGACTGTATCTGGGGTGGAGGCAGGGCTGGCTTCGGAGAGAATGACCCGGAGGAGGTTCTTGAACTGATGCAGGAATATGGGATTTCTGCCCGACTGACTTTCAGCAATTCCCTGCTTCGCCAGGAGCACCTTTCAGACAGAAAATGCAATGCACTGTGCCGGTTGTTTGAGAGAAACAGAGAACCGCAAAACGGCGTGATCATTTATTCAGAATTGCTCTTGGAATATATTAAGGAGCAGTATCCGGGACTCTATTTTGTTTCCTCCACTACCAAGGTTCTGACAGATTTTACACAGCTTGAGGAAGAAATCAGGAGAAAAGATTTCCATTATGTTGTGCCGGATTTCCGGCTAAACAAGGCTTTTGATAAGTTAAATACATTGTCTCAGGCTGAGAAGGACAAAGTAGAATTTCTCTGCAATGAATGCTGCTGGTTCGGCTGCAGGGACAGAAAAGCCTGCTATGAAACGGTCAGCCGCAAGAATCTGGGTGAAAACTGCCTGGAGCATTACTGCAAGGCACCGGAGAGAGAGAGGGGCTATCTTTTTTCAAAAGCTATAGAGAATCCAGGGTTTATTGGAATCAATGATATCCGGGATATCTATCTGCCAATGGGATTTTCAAATTTTAAAATAGAAGGAAGAGGACTCGGCAGTGCCCTGATACTGGAATTTCTGCTCTATTACATGACCAGACCGGAATACCAGATACATGTCAGAGAAAAAATATATCTGGACAGTATGCTGGATCTGTTTTGAGAGATTTATACCACCGCATTGTGTTACTATATGACAATGCGGTGGTTTTTCTGTCCGAAAAAGTATGTAGATACCTGAACTCGGTTGCCATAGCAGTGAAGTTTTCAAAATTATTCCGGAAACAGTTGACATAGCATATAGGTTCTTATATTATATAGATAACCGATATATAGACAATCTATACAATGGGAGGTGAATACTATGGCTATTGAAAAATCACTGGTTTCCGGGAGTATGACAATGCTTATACTGAAATTGCTGTCAGAAAAGGATATGTATGGATATGAGATGATCGATACCCTGCGACAGAAATCTCAGAACGTGTTTGAACTGAAAGCAGGAACTCTGTATCCGTTACTGCACAGTCTGGAGGATAAGGGATTTCTGACAGTATACGAACAGGAGGCAGCCGGAAAGACCAGAAAGTATTACAGTCTGACTGGACAGGGAAGGGGATTTCTGGAAAAAAAAGTAGAAGAATGGAAAGAGTATTCTGCAGCAGTGACCAACGTGCTTGTAATGGAGGTGTGATCTATGGACGAATATCTGAAAACATTACTGGAACAGATTCGCTGTAAGAAAGCGCGGCCTTATGTAAAACAGGAATTTCAGGATCATATAGAAGATCAGATCGAGGCAAATATGCAGGCAGGTATGGATCGTGAACAGGCAGAGAGGGAAGCTGTCCGGGATATGGGAGATCCTGTGGAAACAGGAATCTCTCTTGACAGTGTCCACAGGCCTCAGGTTGCATGGAAACTTCTGGGGATAATCGTTCTTATCAGCATTGCAGGCGTTTTGATACATGCAGGGATTGCCGGAAAAATCAGTGAGAACGCTGCGGCCGGTTCGGACAGATATGTGTTCCATGTTGTGATCGGACTTGCAGTTATGATGATTTTATATCTTCTGGATTACACTGTACTGGCAAGATTTTCGAAAATAATTGCCGTCATTTTACTGTTTGCCTGTCTGGTTACATTGTTGGGTGGCTATCAGTTAAATGGGGCAAGATACTTCATTGTACTGCCGGGAGGAAGAGGAATATCCATGCAGACTCTGATGCTGTTTTATGTTCCCATATATGGAGCAATTTTGTATAAATATCATGGATGGGGATATAAGGGCTTGATGAGAGCAATCATATGGATGATTGCACCGGTTATATTGGTCTATGCCATGCCGGCGCTTATGCCGGCCTGCATGATGCTGGTATCTATGCTGGTTATGCTGACAATCGCAATTCAAAAGAACTGGTTCACTGTGAGAAAAAAGAAAGCCATCTGCGGAATCTGGGCTGGTTTTCTGGCTATGCCTGTGGCAGCTTTTCTGATCAGGTATCTGAGCAGCAGTCTGACAGAATATCAGATTGCACGTTTACAGGCTATTTTTTCAGATGGTGGAGAGGAAGATTATTTCACCGGAATGCTACATTCATTCTGGCAGCAGAATAAATGGATAGGGAAAAGCGAATCAGATGTAATGGGAAATCTGCCGGCTTTTAATGCGGATTATATTTTGACCTATCTGTCATCTGTATATGGAACAATTGCAGCCGTGCTTTTATGCTGTGTTCTGGCAGTTTTGATTTTCGCAGTTTTTAACACTTCCATGAGGCAGAAGAATCAGCTTGGAATGATGATGGGATGTGGATGCGGAATTGTATTCCTTGTAAACTTTTCCATAAATATCCTGGAAAATCTGGGTGTATTTCCACAATCAGTAACATTTCTTCCCTTTTTATCAGCAGGAGGAAGCTGCATTATAGTTTCCTATGGACTGATGGGGATTGTACTGAGTACATACAGATATAAAAATATCTATCCACGGCATCTGAAAATAGGTTTTAAATTTGATAAAACCAAAGCGAGAAAAGCCCTGTATGTCTCAAAAATGTCCATGTGCATATTGACAGGAGGCACTGTTGCTGTTATGTGCATTGCCATATATTGGGATTTGTGCAAGGCTTATATGAATATTCCGTTTAAAATTATAGCCATTGTACTGATATTGCTTCTGGTTGGAAATATGAGAAGGATTGTGCAGTACAATGAAATGAACAGATAGAAAATGTAAAAAAACTGTATTAAAAAAAATACCGCCATTATTGATTGTGATAAGTCAATATGGCGGTACTTTTATCCATTAATTGTCAGGAGTGATTGTCTTGCGGTATTTTTCACGTTTATCTGTCGGAACCTCCAGAGCGTTCATTGCCTGATCAATGGTCAGGTTCATATTTTTCATAAGTTTTTTGATAGAGTCGGTTTCTTTAAGTTCAATACCCTTTTCCATGCCCTCATCCATTAACATCTGTCCAAGTCTGGTCATTCGCATTACCTCCTTAATTTCGTCTAACTCAGCTCTGTCTAAGAACTTGTCAGCCAGTGTATACAACATAGCGGTTGCCTTTTCAGCACTCAGCTCAATATTGGGCTTTGCCAGACAAATTGCTTCTTTAAACATATCCTTGCGGCTCATTTTTCCGGACATCAATGGTGTCAGGGAAAGAGCTGCGTAATCATCTTCAGTAAAAACGTCACCGTTATCCTGCTTCTGCTTTAATTTCCGGAATACTTCATCTGCATTCTTATCTTTCAGATAAATCGGTTGCACTCTGTAAGTATATAACCCACAGTCCAGTTCAGATTTCACATTCGTAATCCCGCCGGAATAAATGACGTAAGTAATAACTTTCTTCCCTGTCTTGTTGGAATATACTGCATCATATGCATGGAATCTTCGCAAATCCGCTTCTTTTTTATCTGTAGTCTGAAACTCTGTATGTATATAGAAACCACCCGTAGTCAGAAAGGTAAAGTCCATATACAAAGACTGAATTGTCAGTTCCACCAGTTCTGTTGGTCCGATTTCTTCATACTGGTAATCAATTCCCAGAGTCTTAAGAATCGTATTCCGAAAATAGTCGAAGCCCATCTTCATAACAGCATCTTCGTGTTTAGCGTTTGCCATAAGGTACTCCCTTATTCGTTAAGTATAGTCCTCATTCGTGCCTTGAAAATGCCTTCGGCTGTTCTTTTTGCTTTTATCATTTGTAAGGATTTCCGTTTGTCCTCCTTTATATGCCTATTTTATCAGAATACACTCCATTTCTCCAGTCGAAATTTTGAAAAGACAGGTTGACTTTTCGACAGTGTATTATTTACTCTGGAAAAAGAAAATTATTTTTATTAAAACTGCAACTTTACCATTCAAAATCCGTCTTATCTTATGAAGGCAAAAAAAGAAACATGAGGTGAAAAAAGTGGAAGATACAGTAATTATCAATTTGTATTTTGACAGATCAGAAAAAGCCATACAGGCGACCGAAGAAAAGTATAGCAAGTACTGTTTCAGTATTGCCTGGAATGTTCTGTATGATAAGGAAGACTCCGATGAATGCGTCAATGATACATGGTTGGCTGCATGGAATTCTATACCACCCAGAAAACCGGCAATTCTGTCTGCTTTTCTTGGAAAAATAACCCGAAACCTGGCAATTGACTGTTTTCGCAGGAAAAAAGCTGCAAAACGGTCAACAGAGCACATATTAGAATTATGCAAAGAACTGGAAGAGATAGAGGATGTAACAGCATATTCTTTGAATGATGAAATTCAGAGAAAAGAGATTCTGGAAATTCTTGAAAAATTTCTGGAATCCCTGAAAAAAGGTGACTGTGACATTTTTATACGACGCTACTGGTATATGGACAGCATCAGCGAAATTTCAGCCCGTCATGGAATTTCAGAAAGCAGAATCAAATCCAGCCTCTATCGAAGCAGAAAAAAACTATGGGAAAGGGTGAAGCATTTATATGGAAAAAGGATTTAAGACATTAGAACTGCTTGGTGATCTGGATGATAAATATATTTACGAAGCTTCCAGACCATGGAAAAAACAGCATCGTTTTTTCCATATACAAAGGAGTTGGAAAACAGCAGTCGCCGGGATCATATTGCTTATTATGGTTGGATGCACATTAAGATATCAGGAAGATGTAAAAGCAGCATTACAGAGAGTAACTTCATGGATCGGACAGGCATTGGGAATTAAGAACGGTGATACCGATTCTTATACAAATGTTGTAGGAAAAAGCATTTCAAGAGATGGAATCACCATAACATTAAATGAGATTGTGATGGACAGCAAAAATTTATGGATTGCGTATTCCGACAGCGAAGATTCAGACGCAGATATGAAGGATGCGGTGGAAGACAAACTTTTATATACAGAAGTATGCATTAACGGTCAGAAAATTCAGCAGGGCTTAGGCCAAAGAACAGTTAATGCTTTCTCAGAAAATCCAATAACAGTGGAAGATTTCACAATCGGAGAAGAAGTTAACACTGAGGGAACTGTAAACATAGAGTTCAAAGTCTGGCCGATTGCAATGGACGATGCTGATACATGGGAAAATGTTCAGAAAATACAGGCTGATACAGAACCTTATACATTTAAACTTGCGACATCAAAAGAAGAGTTGGAGAAAAACACTGTGGATTTAAATCTGAATCAGAATATTAAAATGGATTCCAATGTCCTGAACCTCACAGAATTCAGATGGAATCCATTCGAAAGTACAATTTACGGAATGTATCATGGAACAGTATATATTGACAGTGATTATTATCTGCTTGGAACAGACGATCAGGGAAACAAAATCTGCTATCAGGAAACAGGAAGAAATGGTCAGGAAACTATGTTCCGGCAAACGATAGGTCTATATCCCGGCTATGAAGAAATCTCCCCGGAAGCAAACACAATCACATTGCAATTATATGAAGTAAAAAACGACACAGCTCATCAGGTGTCTGAAGAAAAAATGGATAAGGATTCCTCTGATGATATCTACGAAGAATCTACAACCTATGTATATGATGGAGGCGAAAGCCCTATAGACTCAGCAATACCAATAGGAGATAATTTTACAATACAGATAAGATGAAAAATACCGCCACATTGACCTATAATAAGTCAATATGGCGGTACTTTTATCTGTTAATTGTCAGGAATGATTGCCTTGCGATATTTTTCACGTTTATCTTCTGGAACTTCCAAAGCGTTCATTGCCTGGTCAATGGTCCAGTTCATATTTTTCATAAGTTTTTTAATGGAGTCGGTTTCTTTAAGTTCCATTCCCTCATCCATTAACATCTGTCCAAGTCTGGTCATTCTGATTACCTCCTTAATTTCGTCTAACTCAGCCTTATCTAAGAATTTATCAGCCAGTGTATACAACATTGCGGTTGTCTTTTCGGCACTCAGTTCGATATTGGGCTTTGCCAGACGAATAGCTTCTGTGACATGCTCTCGCCACTTAAATCTTACAGATTTTGAAGTGGGAGCTTCCTGCTCAATTGCCCTTCAGGACAAAGCTAAAACAGGCTATCCCCACGTGTCCCGCGGTTCTTTTTTTATCTGGTTATGGAGCTTTTCTGTGCTATTATGCACATTTTTTATATATTCTTTTTCCTTCTTTCAGAATATTGACCGCCGCATTCACATCCCGGTCCATCCGGTTTCCACATTCGCATAGGTATATCCGTTCTGATAATGCCAGCTCTTTCTTCTTATGTCCGCATACGCTGCATATCTTACTGGATGCAAAATATCTGTCTACTTTTATCAGATATTTTCCACGTTCTTCCAGCTTATATCCAAGCATGGAAAGGAACTGACCGTATCCGTTATCCTGTATCCCTTTTCCGAAATGCAGTCCTCCGGCTATCCCCTTCAGGTTCAGATCCTCCACACATACTGCGTCATAGTCTTCTGCAAGGCTGTGGCTGAGCTTATGCTGGAAATCCTTCCTCTGGTTCTTTATCTTTTCATGATATAAAGCAACCTTTTTCTTCTGTTTCTGATAGTTACGGCTGCCCTTTTCACATCTGGAAAGTTTTCTCTGTTCCCGGGCAAGCTTTTTCTCTGCATTCAGGTAGAACATGGGATATCCGGCTCTTTCACCGGTAGAAAATACACACATCCCATGCATGGCAAAATCCATCCCCAGGAATTTTTCCGCCTGTCTTTTCTCCGCTGTTTGGTTTTCACAGTCGAACAGCAGGCTGGCAAAATATTTTCCGGACGGTTCCCTGCTCACAGTCACTGATTTCAGCTTCCATCCCTCCGGTATTATACGGTGGAGCTTTATTTTTACTGACTGCATCTTTGGTAGCTTCAGGAACCTGTCCTGCAGACAGATATTCCCATTTACCATATTCGTTGTATAGGATTTCCGCGAATGTTTTTTTGATTTATAATGCGGAAATCCCACTCCCGGTTCCCGGAAAAATTTCCGGAAAGCCCCTTCCAGATTTAACTGTACATTCGCCAGCGCAAGAGAATCTACCTCTTTCAGCCATGGATATTCTTTTTTATATCCGGCCGGCGTATTTTTCAACATCTTTTTTTCTTCCTGATAATGACGGATCTTATCCGTAAGCATCCGGTTATAGAGAAAACGACTGCAGCCGATCGTTTTCTCTATCTGGGTTATCTGTTCTTTATTTGGATAGATCCTTATTTTTACTGCCCGGTTTATCTTTCTCACCCTGACTCTCTATATACTGATGGATTGTTTCAACAGGTGCTATATTTTAAAGATTTCTTTTGTTCTCTCTGACATCTTAGCGTCCAGCATCTTTCTGCTATATTTCATAACCAGAATCAAACAAAAACATTGAATGAGAATTATTATCTAAACTCATTATGTACACTCACTTATTGCTTATTTCGACCGTCCAAATTTCAAGAGCATATTGTTCTTTTTTATTATAATATATTTATTGTATCAGAACAAGTGTTTTTGCGATTTTTTATGAATTTGAGCAGACATGCTCGAATGTGCAATTCATCCCATCCTATAGGACGCCACTGAAAAAGTCTTTATTTTGCATAAAGCAGTACAATATAAAGTGTTTTTATTTGTTTTAATCTACTATATAATGTGTATAAAAATAGTTTTTCAGTGGCGTCCCTATAGAGGTGAGGGAATTCTTGCTACGGTTGTTAAATATATCCTTGCAGCTCATCTTTCCGGACATCAATGGTGTCAGGGAAAGAGCCCGGAATACTTCATCTGTATTTTTGTTTTTCAGATAAATCGGTTAGGTACTTCCTTATTCGTTAAGTATAGTCCTCTTTTATATGCCCATTTTATCAGAAAATATCACAACTTACCAGACAACAATTATGAATAAATCCTGAAGCAGAAAATAAAAATTCAGATTAAATGATTTTCTGCAAAATAAATATCTGGTATAATAGTTTATGAGATGCACAGATTTACAGTTATGTAATTTGTGTCTTATTATGTAAATTACGAACTGAGAAGTGGAATGTTAAATTTTATCAGAGGGAGGATACAACAATGGATGCAAACATGAAAAAAAGAAACGAACTTTTGGCAAAAACAGTGATCAAGGGACTGGAATCCCGCAATATGTCCGGGTATTATGCACAAGATAAAGAAGCAGCATTAAAGCAGGCCCTGGAACTGATCCCAAACGGAAGCACAATCGCCATGGGCGGATGCATGAGTGCACATGAGATCGGTCTGGTCAAAGCTTTGCAGGATGGAGATTATAATTATATTGACCGCGCAAAGCTTGAACCTCGTGAGGGACTTATGGCAGCCTATGATGCAGATTTCTTTTTATCCAGTGCCAATGCAGTCACAGATGATGGTGTCCTTGTCAATATTGATGGCAATTCCAACCGTGTATCCTGCATTGCCCAGGGTCCGAAAAAAGTAATCTTTATTGTAGGTATAAACAAAGTCTGTCCGGATCTTGACAGCGCAATGAAGCGTGCCAGAAATGTAGCAGCTACAGCTAATGCACAGAGATTTGATATCAAAACTCCATGTAAGGAAACCGGAAAATGCTTTAACTGCAAATCCCCGGATACCATCTGCTGTCAGTTCCTGATCACCAGATATTCCAGACATAAAGACAGAATCCATGTGATTCTGGTAAATGATACGCTGGGACTTTAACCGAATCAAGTAAGTTCCCTGCCTCGATTACGAATATCGGATTGCCCCCGAATAATAAAAAGAACAGTCTCATTGACGTATAATAAGTCAGAGGGGCTGTTCTTTTTTTGAAAATAATAGGTCTGAAAAAGTCAATATCTGTATCATGTAAATCAATTCCGGAATGGTTTCTGATATAGAATTCTAATATAATATCCATGAGGCAGAAGGATAACCATATAAAAGAACAGATACAGGTTAGAGCGTGTCTGAAAAATCATTCCCGCAATCTGCACGCCCCACTTTGCGGGATATTTCACCCGAATTCAGTTGCCGTAGCCCGCTACGGCGCCCTCATCCGGGCAAAATATCCCACAAATTGTGACGCACATCTTGCAGAAAGCATTTTTCAGACACGCTCTAGCACTTTTGCAGCTTAAGAGAATTGTATTCACCGGGATTGCATCCGAATTGTCTGCGGAATGCCCGGGCAAAACGGCTGGCATTGCTGAAGCCTGTCATATCTGCAATCTGGATCATAGAATATTGGGAGCTCTGAACCAGTGGCAGACTTTGGTTGACACGATATTCTTCCAGATAGCCGGTAATTGTTTTGCCGGTCATTTTTTTGAACAGGCGGCAGCAGACCTCTTTGGACAGATGAACCTGGTCTGCCAGCTCCTGCAGAGAGATTACGGATTCAAAATGCGTATTAAGATAATCCAGCATCTGTTCCAGCCTTTCCAGTTCCAGCTGGTTGGCTGGAACAAATTTTGCAAGATCATTCTGGTGTTCGCAGAGAATCATACCGAAAATTTCACAGAGAAGCCCCTTGATCTTCAACTCATAACAGAAGGTCTTCTGATCAAAGAGGGCTTCTGTTTCATTGAGCTTTTGGATCACAGTCCGGGTACATGAGTTTCCGGAAGCAAGAAGGATGCAGGGAACAGAAGAATTCTGGAGGAAAGGACGAAAACATCTGCGTTCCACATCACTTCCGTATTCGCCATATATGAAATCCGGACGTGCCAGAAAGGTACTGTATCTGGCATGACTGTTATTAGATGAATGACAGCTATGAGGTACATTACGGTTCAGAAGAAGAACATCTCCAGGTCTTACAGTGTAGCTTTTCTGATACACCTGATAGATAGCTTCTCCTTCTCTGGGAAGACTGATCTCCAGGTCATTGTGCCAGTGGATAGGTACACTTTTTCCCTCAAATGCCCACAGGTCATCATGATTAACGGTCATGGGAAAACCGACAGTTCCATGTTCACAAAGTTCGCGGTTGGTTTCATCTACAAGAATTTTACGCATAGCCATATTACAGTTCTCCGATTTTATTATATGTACGCTGTGATGAATTGCTCACAGAAGCATGATCATCAACACGATCTGACAATTTATCACAGGATATATTCATTACAATGCTTGTTATAACCACAATTATAACGTTGGTATGCACATCGTGCAAGGAGAGGAGTAGGAAACATGGCAAGATCAAAAGAAATGGATCTGACTACAGGTAATCCGTTCCGGTCACTGCTGAAATTTGCGATTCCTGTAATTCTGGGAAATCTGTTTCAGCTTTTTTATACACTGGCGGACTCTGTGATCGTAGGAAAAACGCTGGGAGCAGACTCCCTGGCAGCAGTAGGTTCCACCAGTATTATTATTTATTTTGTATTCTGTTTTATCAATGGATTTACAGGTGGGTTTGGTATCTGTCTGGGACAGAAATGCGGGGCAAAGGATGAAAAAGGAATGCGCAAGAGCGTTGCGGTTTCCACACTTCTGAGTATTGCCTTTACAGTAGTACTGACACTGACCTGCTGTCTGCTTTCTCATCAGATTCTGCGCTGGATGCAGATTCCTGCTGATATTTCCGGTGAAGCATACGACTATATGTTTGTAGTTTTGCTTGGTACAGGTGCTACCGTTTTCTACAACATGATCTCAAATATGCTCCGCGCATTGGGAGACAGTAAAACACCATTGTATTTCCTGGTATTTTCATCTGTATTAAATATTTTTCTTGATATTCTGTTTATTGTACCGTTTCATATGGGGGTGGCCGGTGCTGCATGGGCGACTATTCTGTCACAGTTTTTTTCGGCAGTGCTGAGTCTGGTAGTGGGATTAAAAAATTTCCCAATCCTGCATCTGCACAGAGAAGATTTTACAGATTTAAAGGATACCGCAATTTTGCATTTAAAGACCGGATTTCCTATGGGATTCCAGATGTCTGTCATGTGTATCGGACAGCTTGCCATGCAGGCAGTGGTAAACTCACTGGGTACTGCAGCAGTTGCAGGATATACCGCAGCATCGAAAGCAGACCAGCTTTCTGTACTGGTAAACAATGCAATGATGACCGCAATTTCCAACTATGTGGCTCAGAATTTTGGTGCAGGCAGATGGGACCGTATCCGTCAGGGCGTGCGCGCATGTCTGATTCAGACAGAAGCATTTAACCTGATCATGTGTATTGGAATTCTGCTGCTGAGACATCCGATCGTAAGAATGTTTCTCTCAGATCCCACAAAAGAAATCTATCACTATTCAGATATGTATCTGACGATCGTAGCTCCCTTTTACTTTGTGCTTGGACTGCTGGCAGTATACCGTACATCCATCCAGAGCATGCAGAATGGCAAAGCACCTTTTGCTGCCTGTATGATTGAACTGGTTATGCGAATTGCTGCAACAGTAGGTCTTTCCGGAATTATCGGATATACATCTGTATGTATTGCCAGCCCAATGGCGTGGATCGGAGCCTGTGCACTTCTGATCCCGGTTTACTATAAGATGATGAAAGGAAATTGTGCAGCATTACTGAGAATGGAGTGACGAGTGCAAGTAACAAAATTGTTACTGTTCACATACCACTATCCCGCGAGGTGTTTTGGCATGAATATGCCAAAATCTCGAGACATACAAGCCAAAATTCCATTGCCGCAGGCAATCTGGAATGAATTTTGGCTAAGTTACTGTGAACGGAGTGAACAGTAACACAAGATTTTGAGATAACAGCTGCAAGGTGACACTTTACAATGGAAAAACGGATAAAAATGTGCTATGCTATCTATCAACAGACAGAAATCCGTTGATTAAGGAGAGTGAATTATGCGTTTTGTAATTCAGAGAGTAATGCATTCAAAAGTGACAATTAATGGTGAAGTACGAGGCCAGATAGGCAAGGGCTTTATGGTTCTTATCGGAGTAGGAGAAGAAGATACCGTTGAAATCGCAGATAAAATGATTCATAAAATGGTTAATATGCGTATTTTCGAAGATGAAAACGGTAAGACAAACCTTGGCCTGAAGGAGGTGGGCGGAAGTCTTCTGCTTATTTCCCAGTTCACATTATATGCTGACTGTAAAAGAGGAAACAGACCTTCCTTTATAAGAGCAGGGGCCCCTGATATGGCTGAAAATCTGTACAAATACATAATTGCCAGATGCAAAGAACACATTGATATTGTCGAGCAGGGAGAATTTGGGGCAGATATGAAAGTGGAGCTTGTGAATGACGGTCCCTTTACAGTCATATTGGACAGTAATGAATTATAATTATCTGTAACTGTTCAGTATTTTACGGCAGATTGCTGGATGATTATCATTATCTATAACAAGAAAAAGATATGAAAAAAGCAGTTATAAATTATCAGAAAACAACAGGAATTGCAAGAGAGGAGCAGATTTATGAAAATCGGATTTATCGGATGCGGAAATATGGCTTCTGCCATGATCAGTGGTATGCTGAAAAAAGGACTTTATAAAAAAGATGAGATTATTGTTTCCAATCTTACAGAAGAAGGAAGCAAACGAAGCAGAGAAAAGCTGGGAGTGGTTACAACCCTGGATAACCATGAAGTGGTAAAAAACACAAAACTGGTTTTCCTGGCCGTGAAACCGCAGTTTTATGAAGAAGTGCTGAATGAAGTAAAAGATGAACTGACACCGGAACACACAGTTGTAGGCATTGCGCCGGGGAAAACTCTTGCCTGGTTAGAAGAAAAATGTGGACAGCCTCTGAAAGTGGTAAGAATGATGCCGAATACTCCTGCTCAGGTTGGGGAGGGTATGACTGGTGTATGTGCCAATGAGAAAGTATCGGCAGAAGAACTGGCTCAGATCTGTGAGATCACAGACAGCTTTGGACGTACAGAAGTAGTTCCGGAGCGTCTGATGGACGCAGTAAGTGCTGTAAGCGGATGTTCACCTGCATATGTTTTTATGTTCATAGAAGCAATGGCAGATGCTGCGGTAGCCCAGGGAATGCCAAGAAAACAGGCTTATCAGTTTGCTGCACAGGCTTTACTTGGAAGCGCAAAAATGGTACTGGAAACAGGCATGCATCCGGGAGAACTGAAGGATATGGTATGTTCACCGGCCGGAAGTACCATCGAGGGAGTAAGAATCCTGGAACAGAAGGGATTCAGAAGTGCTGTCTTTGAAGCTCTGAATGGAGCTGCTGAAAAAGGTAAAAAGATGTAATCTCAGTAACTCTAAGGCTCTGAAAATCCGCTAAAACCATAAAAAATCCGCTCAAACTCGCCGCAAAGCGGCTCAGACAGTGAGCGGATTTTTTATAACGCGAATTTCCAGAACCTAAGAGTTACTACAATTCCTGCAAATACATATTAACAGAACAATATTTCGGAGCTGTTTTATTTTATTATAAATTTCCCTGACTCAGACGACTGTTATGATATTTACCGGAGTTCGTAACATCTTTGCCAAACCATACGGGTGGATTATAACTGAGCGCCTGTTCTTCAGAAGAAAATTCCACTTCTGCGAGATAGAGTCCTTCATAAGGAGCATCAAATACATCCAGTTCAATGGTGAGTCTATCTTTTTCCGGGATAAGATAGCGGGTTTTGGAAATGAGGATTCCGTCAGCTTTTGGACGCATATGTTCATAGGATTCTTTGGTAAGTGGAAGATTATATTCCTCGCGGGTCATAAGACCTTTGGATTTATAGGTAAGATAGTAGTTATCATCCTCTTTGCGGATACGGACTACCGGTGCAGTGGATAAATAGCCCTGTTCGAGTTTATGATGTGGATAAGCATCAAGATCTGCTGGCAGATTTTCTTTGGATATTAAAAATTTACGTTCGATTTCCATTTAAATTTCCTCCATTGAGTTAAAATGTGTCAATCCTTTAGTTTGTGCTATAATGATAATAGCATATATGAAAAATAATGAAAACGCATATTTTACTTAAATCAAACGGTGATATCGTTACTGTTCACTCCGTTCACAGTAACGTAGACAAAATTCATTCCAGATTGCCTGCGGCAATGGAATTTTGGCTTGTATGTCTCGGGATAGTGGTGTGTGAACAGTAACATGATATCTGCTTAATGTAAAATAGATAAAAA
>NZ_JBWJVQ010000001.1:0-11071 GCF_056339875.1 Blautia sp. ZXY-1-C6 | reverse complement strand
CCAGTATACTTCTGTCTTATCTTTTCCATAATATTCATATTTCTGAAGTTCCTTCGGTCTGTACAGTACAATATTACCGGCGGGGACAATCGTTTCGTTATCCACATTGTCAAAATGAAAATGCCCACAACCAGCAGTGATATAGATAATCTGATAATCCAGGCGTCCCCTTGAGACGGTAGGTTGGTAACTTTGGATGGCTGGAAAGGCGGTAAGTACCGCAACTTCCTACAACCAGTGGGAGACTTTTGTCTTTGAAATCCATATGGGAGTGGTTTAAATAACCGGTATTCATATACATATGGTAGCACCTCTTTTCCTTTTTTTTGTTATTGTATCATTTAGTGCATATTTTGTCTAATCCAATCCATAGACATGTTTTGCAGATTAGGATAAGATATATATAGCAAAACAGAGAAGCGTAAACATAAAAGTAAAAGACAAGGTTTGCTGTGGAAAAACAAAGTGCAAAAAAATGTATATGTATTAAAGGAGAGTTATTTATGATTGTACCACGTTATTATGAGGATTTAAGCGTACTGCATGAAAATACAATGCCAGCCAGAGCCTATTTTATTCCGGCATCCAAAAGAATGGATAACCTGGTGGAGCACAGGGAAGAGTCAGACCGAATGCAGTTATTGAACGGAACTTGGAAGTTCCAGTATTTTAACAGTATCTATGATGTTCAGGAACCCTTCTTTGAGAAAGATTATGATACAGAAAATTTTGATGAGATTCAGGTTCCGAGTGTATGGCAGATGGCAGGATATGATACACATCAGTATACAAACATCAGGTATCCGTTCCCATTTGATCCACCGTATGTACCACAGGATATTCCATGTGGAACATATGCACATACCTTTGTTTATCACAAAGATGAAAATGCACCAAAAGCTTTCTTGAATTTTGAAGGAGTAGACAGTTGCTTTTATGTATGGATCAATGGCTCTTATGTAGGGTATAGCCAGGTTTCTCATATGACCAGTGAGTTTGATATCACCGACCTCCTTCGGGACGGAGAGAACAGCATAGCGGTTCTGGTCATGAAGTGGTGTGATGGTTCCTATTTGGAAGATCAGGACAAATTCCGTATGAGTGGTATTTTCCGGGATGTGTACATTTTGAAACGCCCAAAACAGGCAATCAGTGATTATCATATTAAAACAAGAATTGAGGATATGCTTGCGAAAGTAGAAATTGAAATGAAATTCTACTCTCCATTAAATGTAAAAATTTCGATTGAAGATAGAAACGGAGCAGTTGTAGCACTAGGAAGTATTGCTGAAGAAGGAACAGCTGTATTAGAAATCGCAAGTCCGGAACTTTGGAATACAGAAAATCCATATCTATATAAACTGATTCTTGAAACAGAGAATGAAGTAATTGTAGATCACATTGCATTAAGAAAGATAGAGATTAAAGACCAGGTCATTTACCTAAATGGACAGAAGATTAAATTCCGTGGTGTCAATCGACATGATTCCGATCCGGTTACTGGATTTACAATCAATCTGGAACAGATTACAACCGATCTTACGTTAATGAAGCAGCATAATTTTAATGCGATCCGTTCCAGCCACTATCCGAACGCACCATTTTTCTATGAAATGTGTGACAAGTATGGATTCATGGTAATAGATGAAGCAGATATTGAAGCTCATGGTCCATTTATGATCTACAGAAAAGAAGACACCGATTACAATCGGTTCAAACGATGGAATGAGAAGATTGCAGATGATCCGGTATGGGAAGAGGCAATCGTTGATCGCGTAAAACTCATGGTGGAACGTGACAAAAACCGTTTCTGTATTGTTATGTGGTCAATGGGAAATGAGAGTGCTTATGGCTGCAACTTTGAAAAAGCACTGGAATGGACAAAGAATTTTGATCCAGACCGTATCACACAATATGAGAGTGCAAGATACCGTAATTATGATGAAACATATGATTACAGCAATCTGGATGTGTACAGCCGGATGTACCCAGCGCTTTCCGAAATTCAGGAATATCTGGATAAAGATGGAAGCAAACCCTTCCTTTTGGTAGAGTACTGTCACAGCATGGGAAACGGACCTGGAGATTTTGAAGATTACTTCCAGATGATTCAGGATAATGATAAAATGTGCGGCGGCTTTGTCTGGGAATGGTGTGACCATGCGATTGCTCATGGAACTGCTGAGAATGGAAAGACTATATATGCTTATGGGGGCGACCATGGCGAAGAAATTCATGATGGCAACTTCTGTATGGATGGATTAGTATATCCGGACAGAACGGTACATACAGGACTTTTGGAATACAAGAATGTTTATCGCCCGGCAAGAGTTATTTCCTATAACAAAGAAAGCGGAGAACTGGTGCTTCATAACTACATGGATTTTGATGACTTGAAAGATTATGTGAAGATTAGTTATGAGCTGACACAGGATGGTCTTGTGATCAGCAAAGGCATACTTCCGGAGTTTTCTGTGGCACCACATAGTGAAGGAAAAACAAACCTGCAGGTCAACGTTCCGGAAAATGGAAAATGTTATTTAAAACTCACTTACCACCTGAAAAAAGAAATGCCTCTGCTGGAAGAGGATTATATCCTTGGATTTGATGAGATTGAAGTAAGCCAGAAGGATGCCAAATGCCAGTTAGCAGAAAAATGGGTTGAAAAAACAGTGACGGATTCTGAATTACAGGTGAGTGAAGATGATACCCAGATTCATATCAAAGGCCGCGAATTCGCATATACAATCGACCGACGGACTGCACTTTTTACAGAGATGAAATTTGCAGGTCGGGAATATCTGAACCACCCGATGGAATTAAATATCTGGAGGGCACCAACAGATAATGATATGTACATCAAGTCTGAATGGAAGAAAGCTCATTATGATAAAGCTTATACAAGAGCTTACACGACAGAGGTCGTGCAGGGAAAGCATGGTGTGAAAATTACAAGCCATGCATCCGTTGTGGCAGAGACAGTACAGAAGATTCTTGATGTGACGATCACATGGAAAATAGAAGCTGCTGGAAAGATTGATGCAGATATTGCAGTAACAAAAGATGATGAATTTCCGGACCTGCCAAGATTTGGTGTGAGGATGTTCCTGGATAAAAAACTTTCAGCTGCACGATACTTTGGAATGGGACCACAGGAAAGCTATTGTGACAAACATCAGGCTGCGAGCCGACGAGTTTGTATCATGCAAATGTAGATGATTTGCATGAGGATTATATTCGCCCACAGGAAAATGGAAGCCATTATGATTGTGAATATGTAGAGCTTAACAACAGCCGATATGGAATTGTGGTATCTGCGGAAAATGCCTTCTCATTCAATGCTTCTTATTATACACAGGAAGAACTTGAGAAGAAAACGCATAATTATGAACTGACAGAATCAGATAGTGTAGTATTTTGCGTTGACTACGCATTAAATGGCATTGGTTCTAATAGTTGTGGTCCAGTTGTATTGGATCAGTACCGATTTGATGATGTATTATTCCGGTTCCAGTTTACGCTGATACCGTATGTAAAGGGATAATAAAGTTTCATGTAACCCGTAACAAGGAAAGAGAGTCTGATTGTTATGTAAAGTCCGGATATACAGAGCAATCAGGCAAAACAGAGAAAAAAATATAATTAGACATCATACGGTTAGACATATTGAGATTCTAAGTGCGATGAAGATGAGGAGCAAAGAAATTCGATGAAGAAAAAGTATTTGAAATGGTATAACAAAATTGGATATGGATCAGGTGATATTGCAGGTAATGTAGTCTATGCCTTCCTGACATCTTTCATGATGGTCTATCTGACGGACTCAGTAGGACTTGCTGCAGGTGTCGTAGGTACCCTGATTGCCGTATCAAAACTATTTGATGGTTTTACGGATATATTTTTTGGATTAATGATCGACAATACACAGTAAAATGGGAAAAGCGAAGCCATGGATGTGATACGGATACATTGGTTGTGCCATTACGCTGGTCTGCTGCTTTCCAATGCCAGTCAGCTTTGGAACAACGGCTAAATGCGCATGGTTCTTTGTCTCTTATACACTGTTAAATGGTGTGTTTTATACAGCAAACAATATTGCTTACTCAGCACTTACGTCACTGATTACAAAGAACAGCAAAGAAGAGCGTGTGCAGATGGGATATCTACCGTTTTATTTTTGCGTTTTCAACAAGTCTTCTGATTCAGGCGATTACAGTTGGATTTGTAGATAAATGTGGTGGAGATGCTGCGGCATGGAGAACGGTTGCTATTATCTATGCAATCATTGGTCTTGTCATAAATACGATTTCAGCACTTTCTGTTAAGGAACTTCCTGAGGAAGAACTTAACGAAGGAGAAGTAAAGGATGATAATGAAAAGTAACGGAACGGCACAGGCATTCAAGCTTCTTGTTAAAAACAAATATTACATGATGATTTGTGGAACATATATTTTACAGCAGTTATATGGTGCCATGATTGGAGCTGGCATTTATTACATGACATGGGTACTGAAAAATAAGAATTTGTTTGGACAATTTGCATGGCAGTTAATATTCCACTGATCATTGCCTTAATTTTTACACCAACCTTAGTTGGTAAGTGGAAAGGTATGTACAAACTGAACTTAAGAGGTTATGTTTTAGCAGTCATTGGTAGAGCACTTGTTGTTATTGCTGGATATATGGGCAGTGTTCCGCTGATGATGGCGTTTACAGCTCTTGCAGCCCTAGGTCAGGGACCATGGCAGGGAGATATGAATGCAGTTATCGCATCCTGCTCTGAATACACTTATCTTACACAGGGAAAGAGAATTGACGGAACGATGTACTCTTGTACTTCTCTTGGCGTAAAAATCGGTGGAGGTATTGGAACCGCTGTTGTTGGATGGATGCTTGAGTTCAGTGGATATGTCGGAACAAATGCAACTCAGCCGCAGTCTGCACTTGATATGATGCAGTTTATGTATCTTTGGCTTCCGTTAATCTTTGATGTATTGATTATGTTTGTACTTTCAAGAATGAATGTAGAAGATGCAAATAAAAAACTGAAAGCAGAAAAAGAAATTGCTGCGGATGAAGTAACAGATGCATCGGACATAAATTAGAATTGACAGGAGAAAGCGTTGTCTGGTCATTGCTCGATGAGACAGTGCTTTTTTCTATATATAAAGTGATTGAACTGTATTTTGAAAATAAAAAAGGACCACTTCATTTTTGTGAAATGGCCTTAAGAAAATATTCAGTTTTCACAAAATAGTCCTTTTAGTATTTATACATGGTAAGGATGCTCAAAATATTCAGTGTAGAATACTAAAAGGTCATTCAGATATTTTTTTAGGTTGCTCATTTGCAATTCCTCCTTTCCTTATTTACAAGTTGATTATAAGATAGGTGTAAAAGGATTGCTTGCCAAATCGAAAGAAGATATAGACAAATGTTGCAAAGGGGGAGTATTTCATGCAGTTAAAATATGTTGACACAAAAGAGGAGATCATAGCAATAAATAGGAAGTCAAAACATATTGAACCACATCTTCATAATGCACTGGAGATCGTTTGTGTAACAAGTGGAGCATTAGAATTTGGTGTCGGACAGGAACTATACCATATGGAAAAAGGAGATATAGGCTTTGTATTTCCAGATGTTATTCATCACTATCAGGTACTGACACCCGGTGTAAATAAAGCGACTTATCTGATTGCATCGCCATTTACGATAGCCAAATTTGCAGATATCATGCAATCCATGGCTCCTGAATACCCAATCATCAAAGAGGAAAAGGTTGAACCGGAGGTATATAGGGTTATAAATGCAATTTTAGAGACAGAACAGTCGGATATTACTGTTGCACAGGCATATCTTCAAATTGTGTTGGCACGCTGCATAGGAAAATTAAATTTGGTAGAAAAGAGTAATGTGGGGAGCAACGATCTTATTTACCAGACAGTTTCCTATATATCAGCAAATTTTAAGAAGAAGTTTTCTCTGGAAGAGATGGCAAAAGATCTGGGGGTGAGCAAATATGTTTTATCCAGACTCTTTTCCAAAACATTCCATAGAAACTTTAATCAATATCTTAACGATGCAAGGCTGAACTATGCATGCCATCGTTTGGAAAATACGAGTGATTCTATTACAAACATTTGTCTGGATAGTGGATTTGAAAGTCAGAGAACATTTAACCGAGTATTTAAAGAAAGATATAAAATATCACCGAGTGACTACCGGAGTACATGTCTGAAAGATATGTTGTCATAACATATAGATTAATAAATTCAATAAAAATCTGATTATCAGTCTGAAATAAGTATCTCTGGGTGTTATTTATAATATGGGGTAGTGGTTAATTATTATGTCATGTATGAATGGAGAAGAAACAAACGGAGAACTGCTTCAGAAAAAGAAGTAGACAAACTGTAAATAAAGAAGTTAAGAGAGGCTGTTACTTTAGAAACTATTTAAAGAAGTAACAGAAGTCGGGGAAGCGTTAGAAAAGATACAAGAAACATAAATCAATATTGTTCGTTCTATTTTCAGTAACACATTTCGCAATGCGAAAAATAGGTTGCTGAACAGTCGTTGCCTATATTATAATGAAGCTATAGCACCCTGTTAAATAATACATTTGAGAAAGTTCAACTTTCACGCTCTGTTAAGCCGGATCAATATACATTATTTACGAGGAGTGCTACAGGTACAATAAAAAACGGACAAGAGGCAGACTGATATGGAAAATAAACTGGAACATTTAAAAGAATATCTGAAGGGACTTGGCAGTGTAGCAGTTGCTTTCTCAAGTGGAGTGGATTCTACATTCTTATTAAAAGTAGCTCATGATGTGCTGGGTGATAAGGCGATTGCGATTACGGCTCAATCCTGTTCTTTCCCGAAAAGAGAGCTGAATGAAGCGAAGGCATTCTGCGAGAAAGAGGGGATTCAGCATGTGATCTGCCAGTCTGAGGAATTGGAGATTGAAGGATTTTCAAAGAATCCTCCGAACAGATGTTATTTATGTAAAAAAGAACTGTTTGAGAAGATTGGCGATATTGCAAAAAAGAATGGGATTGAATATATTGCAGAGGGATCAAATATGGATGATAACGGCGATTACAGACCAGGTCTGATCGCCGTAAAAGAACTTGGAGTTAAGAGCCCGCTACGTGAGGCGAAGCTGACGAAAGCGGAGATCAGAGAATACTCAAAGGAACTGGGGCTTCCGACTTGGGACAAACAGTCATTTGCCTGTCTGTCCTCCAGGTTTGTCTATGGAGAGACCATCAGTGAGGAAAAGCTTGGAATGGTTGAGAAAGCAGAGCAGCTTTTACTTGACTATGGATTCCATCAGGTACGTGTCCGTATTCACGGTTCACTTGCAAGAATTGAGATCATGCCGGAGGAATTTCCGAAACTTCTGGAAAAAAATGTCCGAGAGGATATTGCAAAGAAATTTAAGGAGTATGGATTCACTTATGTGACCATGGATATTCTGGGATATCGTATGGGAAGTATGAACGAAACACTTGGCGAAAATGATAAAACGACTGCAGATAGCAGCCTTAAGGGTAAAAACGAATGACAGTAAAAGAGAGAATAACAGCACTTCGTGCACGCATGAAAGAAACAGGAATTGATGCATATCTGATCCCTACAGATGATTTCCATGGTTCGGAATATGTAGGTGAATATTTCAAATGCAGAAAATATATCACAGGATTTACCGGTTCTGCAGGTACTGCGGTGATCATGCAGGATATGGCAGGATTATGGACGGATGGACGTTATTTTATCCAGGCTGCAGATCAGCTGGAGGGAACAGGAATTACTTTATTTAAAATGGGTGAACCGGAAGTTCCCACAGTTCATGAATTTCTGAAAAAAAATCTGACACAGGGAAGGTGTCTGGGATTTGACGGACGTACTGTCAGTGCAAAAGAGGCAGCAGAATTAGAGAAAATGCTGGATGAAAACGGTGTGTCTCTCAGTGTTGATCATGATCTGGCAGGCGATATATGGGAAAACCGCCCGGCACTTTCCTGTGAACCGGTTACAGAGCTGGATATAAAATGGGCAGGAGAATCCAGAGCTGATAAATGCGCAAGAATCTGCAAAGCAATGGAGAAAAAGGGTGCAGATTTATTTGTACTGACCTCTCTGGATGATATTGCCTGGCTGTTAAATATACGTGGGGGAGATATCCACTGCTGTCCGGTGGTTCTTTCTTATCTGGGTAATGACAAAAACAGAGATCAGACTTTTTGCAAATGAGAAAGCCTTTCAGACAGATGTACTGGAAGCTCTGGAAAAAGATGGTGTGACCCTTTTTCCCTACGACAGTATCTATGAGTATGTGAAAACATTTAAAAAGGACAAAAAAGTTCTTCTCTGCAAAAAGAAAGTCAACAGTCGTCTGGTTAGCAATATTCCGGCAGACACCCGGATTCTGGATGAAGAAAATCTTACACTTCTTCCCAAGGCAACGAAGAATCCTGTTGAGGTCGAAAATGAACGCATTGCGCATATCAGAGACGGAGTTGCAGTTACAAAGTTCATATACTGGTTAAAGAAGAATGTTGGAAGGATTCCGATCACAGAATTAAGTGCAGCAGAAAAGCTGTATGAATTCCGTTCGGAACAGGAGGATTTCATAGATAACAGTTTTGATCCGATTATTGCCTATGGAAAGCATGCTGCTATTGTACATTATTTTGCAACACCCGAAACGGATATTCCTCTGGAACCATCCGGCTTTCTTCTGGCAGATACAGGAGGACATTATAAAGAGGGAACTACTGATATTACCCGTACTGTTGTCATGGGGCCGACTACTGAGGAAGAGAAAAAGTACTTCACAGCAGTTTTGCGGGGAACTCTGAATCTGGGAGCTGCCAGATTTCTTCATGGCTGTACCGGTGTAAATCTGGATATTCTGGCGAGACAGCCGCTGTGGGAAATGGGAGAGGATTTTAAACATGGAACCGGTCATGGAGTAGGATATCTTCTGAATGTCCATGAAGGACCCAATAGCTTCCGATGGAAAATTGTTCCGGGTGGAAATGCAGTGCTGGAGGAGGGAATGATCACCTCTGATGAGCCGGGATATTACAGAGAGGATGGATTTGGAATCCGTCATGAAAATCTGATGGTCTGCAAAAAAGCTGAAAAAACAGAGTATGGTCAGTTTATGTGCTTTGAATTTCTGACTATGGTACCTTTTGATCTGGATGGAGTGGTGCCGGAACTGATGAGTGTCCGAGAACGTAACCTTCTCAATGATTACCATGCACAGGTATATGAGAAGATTTCTCCGTATTTGAACGAAGAAGAAAAAGAATGGCTGAAAGATGCTACCCGGGCAATCTGATAAAAATAAAAAACATTTTACAAAATCAAAAAGAGGAACAGCCGTGATGGACAGCTGTTCCTTTTTGATTTATTATCTGGTTTGTTTTATTCAGAAACTTTTGCAAACTGGCTGTTATATAAAGTATGGTAAAATCCACCTTTTGCAATCAGCTCATCATGAGTACCCTGCTCAATGATACTTCCGTCTTTCATAACAAGAATCAGATCTGCATTTCGGATGGTTGAAAGCCTGTGAGCTACGATAAAGCTTGTTCTTCCCTCCATCATTCGTTCAAACGCTTCCTGAATTTGTAATTCTGTTCGTGTATCAATACTGGAAGTGGCTTCATCCAGGATCAGCATCGGAGGCAGACAGAGCATAACTCGTGTGATACACAGCAGCTGTTTCTGTCCCTGGCTTAAGCTGTCTTCGTTGAGCATGGTGTCCAGTCCTTTAGGAAGCCTCCGGATAAATTCCCAACTGTGGGTAAGCTTGGCTGCTTCGATGATTTCAGTATCTGAAGCTTCCGGTTTTCCAATCGAGATATTGTCGCGGACAGTTCCGTTTTTGATCCATGTTTCCTGAAGCACCATACCATAGCTGCTTCTGAGAGAATGGCGGGTAATGTCTCTGATCGGTTTGCCGTCAACGGAAATAGATCCGGAATTTACATCATAGAATCTCATCAGAAGGTTGATAAAGGTTGACTTACCGCATCCGGTAGGTCCTACAATGGCAATGCGCATACCTGGTTTTACATGGAGATTAAAGTCCTCAATCAGTTTCTTTGATTCATCATAATGGAAGCACACATTCTTAATATCTACTTCACCCTTTACATCTTTCAGTGTCTCAGAAGCCTCTGCAACTTCCGGTTCCTCCTCCAGCAGATCAAAGATTCTGCCTGCACAGGCAAGAGCATTCTGAAGTTCTGTAACAACGGAACTGATATCATTGAATGGTTTCATATACTGGTTGGCATAGGAGAGAAGTACGGAAAGTCCTCCGACTGTCAGTCTGCCTCCAGGGATAATGAATGCACCCACCAGTGCAACACAGGCATAAATAATATTATTGACAAAACGGGTGGAAGGGTTTGTCAGGCTGCTGTAAAAAACAGCCTTCAGACCGCATTCCTGTAATTCTTCGTTAACCTTTGCAAAGCGTTCAGAAGATTTTTCCTCATATCCAAAAGCCTGAACAACCTTCTGGTTTCCAATCATCTCTTCGATGAGAGCAGTCTGACGTCCTCTGGCATCGCTTTGCTTCCGGAACATCTGGAAGGTATGGGAAGAAATAAATTTGGCTACCAGGAAGCTGTGAAAGGAGTCAGAACAGTGACCATCAAATGTAATCCAGACATTTTTGGAAAACATAAAGATCAAAGTCCCTATAATAGTTACGATTCCTGAGAAAAGCTGGGTAAATCCAAGCAGCATACCATCGGACAGAATATCTGTATCTGCGATGATGCGGCTGATGATATCTCCGGTACTGTGTCCGTCAAGGTAAGAGAGGGGAAGTACCTGAATGTGTCGGATGGCTTTGGCACGGATATCCTTTACTGTCTGGTAGGTCATGCGGTTATTGATCACATTCATAAGCCACGTGGCAGCAGAAGAGAGGATGACCATTACAAGGATACGTGACAGGTAATACCACATCATTTCGAAGTTTACCTGATGTTGGGCAACGACCTGATCAATGGCATTTCCGAATAGGATTGG